>JAYWCY010000544.1:0-3120 GCA_043780175.1 Chitinophagales bacterium | reverse complement strand
ATATAAGAATTTTGATGTTACTAATTCAATAAATGATATTAGTAACGAAGATTTAATTAATTATTTAGAAAATGTAAATACCATCACCAACTCAAATTCGTTAACAACATTAGATATTAAGTTACCAGAAGTTCAAGATCATTTACAAACGATATCTGATGAAGATTTGCAACAATATTTAAAAGATGCAACAATACCTTTATCAGAAGATAAAAAAGAGGGTATTTAGTTATTATATATGCGCAATCGTCAAAAAAATAAAACACATGAAGCAGTTCTTAATAGTTAATCTATTGATACTTGGATCATTAGTATCATTTTCTCAAAATGCACCTAACCCATCTGGCTTAAACGTACAAGGCTTGAAAATTGCATATATCACCCGTGAACTTAATCTTTCTACCGACGAAGCACAAAAATTTTGGCCAGCTTACTTTACCTATTTTGATGAATTAAAGAAGGCAAAATCTGATGCAAAGGACGATGTGATTGCGTTTGATGAAAAAGTGTTGGTAGTGAAAAAAAAATATATAGCCGAGTTCAAAAAGATTTTATTAACCGATGAACGTGCCAACAAGGTGTTTTTAGTAGACAGGAATTTTGGGTCTATTATACGAAAAGAGATACAAAATAGGCAAAAGTTAAAAGGCAATAGATAGCGTTACTTCTTCATTTTTTTATTGTAGCTTTTTAATTTATCGTTTAAATAGTATAACACATCTTCTTCGGTAGTGTGATATCGTAACCAAGTATATGATGGACGATATTGTTGCATGAAGAGTACCAATTTTTCTCCTTCTAGCTGGGTATATTTATTTACAAGTACAGGTGTAAAACGATAGTTGGTGTAGGACTCATTTTCTATGTCGTTAAATAGATCTAAAGCATTGCGTTTGCGCTTTTCTCTGTTGTAAAAATGATCAAGATTTATACCAAGTCCTATACCAGAATTGGCCATGGAAACTACAGGTATTTTGACATCGCTTCTATTAATGAAAAAATCTCTTCTGCGCTCAATACTATCTAGCTGATACTGACTAAATCTTGTGGTAGTAGTTACTGTTACATCTGCTAATCTTTTAGATAATGGATGCAATATTACAAATAATGTATCTGATTGTAATAAGGTTTCGGATACCCTAATTGTATCAAAATTATAGCCAACAGCCGCAATAGATAATAATTGATTTAGTGCGATATCAATTTTAAAAACCCCTTTCGTATTACTTACAATAGTTAGTTTTTTATTGATATTGCTGATACTAGCAAACTCAATAATAGCGTTGGTTACACTATCTTTTACAATGCCAATAATATTGCTTTTTTGCTGTGCATTTATTGTAATGGTAATAATAGTAAGCAGGATTATAAATATAATTTTCTTCATAATATTATTTGGCTAAAATAAGGTGTGAAGTAACAACAATATGTTGGGTATTATTTGATAATTATCTCTTAAAATATATTCATAAGCTTAAAGTAAAACGCCCAATGTTTTGCAACATCGGGCGTTTTACTTTTTAAAAAACTGATTACCTATTTAGGTTCTAGAGCATTTTTAATTTTTTGCTCTAAATCTAAAAGATGTATTTTACTCATTGTATCAGTAGTTGCAGGTGCAGCAGCTACAATTTTGCTACGTAAAGCTACTAATTGTGCCCTTACAATCGCTGGTACATCGCTTCGTTTTAAATCTAAACTTGGTCCAAAGCTAAAACCTTGAATAGAAATAGTTGCGCCTGTAGGTGGATTAACAATGGCACTTAATTTTTCTACAAAACTTTTTTGAAGAATTCTACGGTATTCATCAATTGGTTTTTTGCTATTTAGTTCGGTAAACAAGTCGGTTTGTACATCATTCAATAATTCCATAGCATTATAAGCTTTATCTGCACCGTAACGTTCCATACAAATTTGCATACGGTTCATTCTATCGGTGCTTATTAAACTACTTAAACCACGCTCTTGTACAGAAGCTACAGGATCCAATGCAATTGGGTTATTGAATTTATTCCACATATCTTTTGCAATCAGCCATTTTGGTGTTTGAAACAATTGCTTATTTAAGAAACTAACCGCCTCTTTCTGATAAGCTTTTGGTACAACTTCATACACATCGCCTTTTTCGTCTACACTTTTAAATGTTTCAGTAATGCCACCAATATTTTTGGTTACATGGCCCATATATCTACTAAATTGACCTAATAATTGTGTATACAATTCCGCAATGTTTTCGTGTAAATTTGCTTCTTCGTAAGTCCATTCTGGCAACTTTGGTAAAATGCGTTGCAAGTTTTTAATACCGTATTCACTAGCTTTTACTGCATTGTCGCTCAAGTCTTCACTTTGTGCTCTTGGATCTGCAGGGTTGCCGCTTTCGTAAGTACCAAACCATGTGCGTGGGTTAGCTTTATAAGCATCAATTATCATTTTGCTACTAGCTTTCTTTTGGTCTTCATCGGTTGCACCAGGTATAAAACCATAGCCCCATTTAATAGCCCATAAATCATAATCACCTATGCGAGGATACAGCCCTTCTTTAGCGATATTATCTTCAGGTTGTGCTACGTAGTTAAAACGCGCATAATCCATAATAGAAGCGGTGTGTCCATTGGCTTCTACCCAAGTTTTATCACGTAATTTTTCAACTGGAGTTTTGCTGCTGCTACCCATATTGTGGCGTAAACCAAGTGTGTGACCAACTTCATGAGAAGATACAAAACGTATTAAGTCACCCATTAATTCATCGCTAAATTTCATGCTTCTAGAACGTGGGTCTACAGCAGCAGTTTGAATCATGTACCAATCATGTACAAGCTTCATTACATTGTGGTACCAACCAATATGGCTTTCCATAATTTCACCACTACGAGGGTCGTGAACGTTAGGACCATAAGCATTTTCAATATCAGATGCAAAATAGCGAACCACAGAATATCGTGCATCTTCCATGCTCATCGTTGTATCATTCACAGGCCACTCTTTACCCATGATAGCATTTTTAAAACCTGCTTTTTCAAATGCTTTCTGCCAGTCATTAATGCCTAATATCAAATACTTACGCCATTGCTTAGGTGTTGCAGGATCGATATAATAAATTATTGGTTTTTTAGGCTCAAC
>JAYWCY010000543.1:0-3938 GCA_043780175.1 Chitinophagales bacterium | reverse complement strand
ACAGGTTTGAGAGGTGCAATAGGCGCGATTGGTGCTATTGGCTGTATGGGTTTAATGGCTTGGATAACTTCGGATATTTTCATATAAGTATTTATGCATCTTGATAATTAACCTATTAAGCCAAAAAAATTGAATGCAAATTTTATTCTCATAAATTATTAATTTTAATTACTTAAACTCAACCATTTAGTCACTTGCATATTTGCAACATCAACTATATTCTTCATTGCACCTAATTGTAGTTTTTTACTATCAGTTACAACCTAACTAAGAATGTAACAATACTTTGAAAGCGAATATGAAATTAGAAACTTTTGATGATGTAAAAAACTCAATAAAGTTGAATAAAGACCGCAACTTCCATTTATTGTTAGGCAATGGATTTAGCATGGCATATGACCATACTATATTTTCCTACAATGCACTACATGACTTTATTACAACACTAGACGATGAACTACTTAAAAAGTTATTTGAAATAATAAAAACTAAAAACTTCGAACTGATAATGCAACAGTTGGATAACTTCGCAGCGCTAATTGAAGCCTTAGGTGCTGATAAGCAATTAAGAATTAAGATAGAAGAGGCTAGCAAGAAACTCAAACAAAGTCTTCTAGATGCAGTTACGGCAATGCATCCAGAACATGTTTTCAAAGTGCCGCAAAATAATAGTGATGCTTGCGCTTCATTCTTAAAGACATTTCTTAACACTCAAGGTCATATATACACAACGAACTATGACTTGTTACTTTATTGGGTATTGATGAGAAATGGAGTAATGAGTTCTGTAGACGGCTTTGGTAGAGATGTGGAGGCGACAGAAGATTTTGAGAATGCAGATGAACTTGAACTTTCAGAGTTACGTTGGGGCAAGCATAAAGATAGACAAGATATTTTTTATTTACATGGGGCATTGCAGTTATTTGACACTGGAGTTGAAATAGTTAAAGAGCAATATGATACTGAAAATCACCTGTTAACTAACATTAGCAATCGAATTGACAAAGGAGAATATCCGATATTTGTTACAGCAGGAAACGGACAAGAAAAACTAGCGCACATTATGCACAACCGCTATTTGACATATTGCTATGAAAGCTTAGAGAAAATTACAGGGTCACTTGTTACTTTCGGTTTTAACTTTGGCGAATATGACGAGCACATAATTGACGCAATTAACAAAGCAGCTAAGGGTGGGAAAAAGATATTTCCAAAATTACTTAGTATTTACATTGGTGTGTATTCGGCAGAAAACCAAAAATATATTGAGAATATATCTAATCGGTTTAAATGTAAGGTACATATTTTTGATGCTAAAACGACAAACGTTTGGGGTAAGTGAAACAAACTTATCATTAATTGCAATAATATACGAACAATTATAAATACAGAAAGTTAATAAATATGACTTTAACACCGAGTGAATTGACAGTTCTTGCTACACTTGGCGGTGCTGTTGTTGGCGCCCTGCCAAGTACAATATCGCTATTCGTAAACAAAAATATTGAGGTTAGTAAACAATTTAATGAGCTAGTTGTAAAAGCTGCAATAGAAAGTTGGAAATCTCATGTAGCGCATTCTAAGGGTGGTGCGATTTTTCCTCTTGAACACTACATTATTCACACGTCGAAAATGTGTGAACTTGCGTTAAATAAAAACATTAGCCCTGAAAATGTAAAAGCAGAACTTCATAAAATAAACGATATTATGAAGTTGCTTGAAGAAAATGCGTTGAAAGTATCTAAACAAAAAATAGACTAATTGCTAATGCGTATTAAGCGCACTAGCTAATAGTCATTTCAGTAACACTTATTTTTTGAAGTTACTTTTAACTGCGCCACTCACATTAGCAATTGCAGTATCCAATTCGCCAACTTCAACCGCCTGCTTAATTGTTTCAAGTGTTGCCAACAAGTCAGCTTCACTATTCAATTCAACTGCCGTCATGCCTTTAGCCAGTTCAATTGTTTTAGCCCCGTAATGCACTGCCAAACAAATCTTGCCACTTTCAGCAACCCAATGCCAAGCACGCACACGCTTCGCCATTTGCATTGTTGTGCGCTCGCCAGTGTCTGCATTCTTCACAGTACGTAAGCGCATTGGCGCATAAACACTGCCAGCGTCTTTTGCTTTGCATAACTCCATCTGCTCCCAAATCATTTTCACTAACTTGTTACGACGTTGTTGAACTGGCGACATTTTGGTAACGCGTTTTATAGCAACAAGTTTTAAATTGTTAAGTGTAGTAGTCATTTCATATCTCCATTTAGTTAACTTACACATCACAATTTAGTGTCGATTGCCTCTAATTCCTACCTCTATTTGCCATTAACCATCATCTCTGCAAGCCGCTCCAGCACTAGCGTTCAGAGCATCATCAACATTTATTTACGATAACCTTTTGTTTGCATAAATAAGTGCATGACAAACACAAAAATAGCACTAGCCACAAAATCATTTATAACAAGTAATGCGCAATTCTGCACACATGCATTAACGTTGCAGATGAATTTACATACTTGTAATGCTAGTGCTGTAACGATGGAAAGATTGCTAGAACGAGGCATGCGGACTACAAGACAATTTATTAGAAGATTAGCAGTTGCTGCTTATGGCAATGGTGCAATACGCAAACCACACTTATATTACCCACTTTTTATCACAGTAATTGAAGGCACACTTAACACTTACGACAAAAACAGAACACTGCATACACATGCAGTAATTGGCAACATACTTACACCATTTTCAAAAATTAAAACTGAAGAGCAATTAATAGAAACAATTAGAGAATGCTGGTTAGCAACGGATGACGGTGTGGATGACATTGATATACAGGCGGTTAGTAGTACAGGTTGGATTAGTTACATAACGAAGGAATTAGATAGAGGCAACATGGAATGTGTGGACTGGACGAACAGTTACATTCCAAATGCTGCATTGCTGAATTGACATAAGGTTGTTTGGCGATTGGACAAGACTACTAAGAATATAACTTGGTAGTTGCTTTGCTATGTTTGTTAGTTATTGAAACAATGAACTACCAAATATTAACAATAGCAAAGCACAATTGAATGCAGTATTTATAGCTTAGATATATACGTACTTAAATTAGAACACTCTAAAAGTTAAATCAAAATACTTTCTAAATTCATCAGTAACTAAATTCGACTTAATTATTAAATCATCATAAGCACTTTGCAATGATTCGACAGAAGCAATAAGAGAGCTCGACTTAACTAGTTTTGAGTAATTTAAACTATAAGTTGTTTTATTTTTTACTTTAGTTAAACGAATATGATTGGAATCTTGAATAGATACAGCGTGATGAAGATTTTTTACTGCTATATAGTCATTCTTGTCATGTAGCTTGCAAATGCAATTAAAGAAACCAGATGTGCAAGCCATAGTTAAACCAAGCTCGTTGTAATTGGTAACAATCGTAAGTTTTTTGTAATTGCCATGTAGCCCAAATACCAATTCTGTCATACACAACCATTCTTTTTCTGTATCTAAATTAAACTCATGCGTTTCAGCATCAAGCTCTAGTATCAAGTTCCCGCTAAACCAGCTATCAATATTTGGTTGAAATTCATCGGAAAACAAAAAAAGTTGTGATACGGGCTTCATAAAACTGTACCGATTCAATTAATAAGTTGTTAAGGCAGTATGAATTATTTGTTTGGAATAGCAAGCGTGGATAAGTAAATATAAGAATGTTTACTAATAGTTATTAGTAAGCATTATAAATAAGCACTAAAAAACAGTTAACCAACTGTTTAATAATAGGAAAACTAAAGATGATTGCTATATGGGACAAACTGGTAGGAATTATAAACATGCGTATTCTGCTGAACGTGAACAGTGATTCTGCTCGAACGTGAACGCCGGAACGGCGTGTTGTGCTGGAGGTTAGTTTTTACTTCATGTGTTCACGT
>JAYWCY010000542.1:0-5099 GCA_043780175.1 Chitinophagales bacterium | reverse complement strand
ATATCTATTTTCACGGAAATTTCAATTTAGTACTGTAGAGACTATTAATATATGTTAAACGATTATAAACTTTCTTATGTAAATATAGACCAAGACGAGTTAAATATTGAACTCAGGTCTAAAGGAAAATATTATGCCAATGTAGTACATTGGTCGTTAATATTTGCCTTGCCAATATTTTGGCTGCTAGATTACATTTTTTTGCCGAACGACTGGGTTAACCTTCTATTAATTAGGCTCATTGTTGCAATTTTTACCTACGTTATTTACTTATACGGTAGTAAGGTTAACTGGCCTTACTATAAAACTGCTTCTATATATGGTGGCGCAAATATGATGCTAAATGGTGCTATTTGTGCCGTCGTATCACCATCGCACATGTTGCCTTATTTTTTACTGTTTGGCATTGTTGTTTTATTGATAAATGTTACAATATTTTGGAAGCCAGTGTATTCGGTACTTCAATTCGCAATTGGGTTATTTGCCTTAGTTTTATTTTTCGAAATCTTCAATAAAAATGATGGTTACGATACCATGGTAGTGAATGGGGGCGGTGCATTTTTTGTAATTGGTCTTTTTTCATGCTTGATTACACATAATAGATATTTATTAATTACCCGTGAAACTGCTAGAAATATTTTAATAGAAGAGGCAAACAATAAGTTGCTAGAGCAATCCGAAAAAATTGTAGATCAACACAGAGAAATAGAAAGTTTTAATAAAAAAATACAAAAACTTAGTGACTATAGATATAATACTTTAAATATCATACTACACGATTTTAGAAACTTTACGGGTTCTATACAGATGTCATTAGATATGCTAAAGAATACAAATGGCAATCTTACATCAGAGCAGAATGAAATATTGACATATATTGGTGTTGGTAATGATAAGCTGAAATATTTATCTGATAAACTTGCCAATTCAGCCGAAACAGATGCTACTAAAGTTGCCTATGAGTTAGAAGAGGTAAGCCTTGGCGTTGTTGTAGAAGATGCTGTAACTGCACTTAATAATGCGGCGCAGATGAAACAAATAAAATTATTATTAAATATTGATCCATCGCCATTGTTATTAAAGGTTGACAAAGCATTTATGCAGCAAATTGTAGAAAAACTTTTTGCTAATATTATACGATACGCACAAAGTAATTCGTTAGTTGCTATATATACTCATAAAATTGATAATAAAGCTGTTTTAGAAATTACTAATAAGGGTAAATTAATAGGCATGCCAAAATTGAATGAGTTATTTAATAATCTTGAAACCATAAATCAATCACAACAAACTGCTACTCAATCGGCCCTAGGCTTTTCTGTAGTAAAAAAACTAACCGAGCAAATGGGTGGTAAAATCACCTATAACAGCGAAGAAAGCATCGGAAATTTTTATCGTTTGGAATTTAGTCTTACCTAGTAAAAAAGAACACAATATGAAAGCGAAATTCTTGCTATCGGCACTTTTATTGTTATTAATTAGCGCCAGCAATGCACAATCAGTACGAACCTTTGAGTCAATGGGATATGATGACGTATCCATTCAAGGTATCACTGGATCGGTAAGTTACTTTATTAAAATAAAACCCGATGATAATGTCAATCAAAGTAAATTGATATTGCATATATCGGCATCGCAAGTATTAAATCCTAACAATTCGTTTATTATTGTTAGCTTAAAGGATATACCTGTAGAAACTAGACGTATACAAGCGACACCAAATAACGATACAATGTTTACCATTGAAGTGCCTTTAAACGAAGAGTACCTACAACCGGATGGTCGTTTTATAAAACTAAAGGTGGCCGCTAAAATGAGTATTGGCGATGAGTATTGTAAGGATATTGATAATGCAGCAGTATGGCTGAATATTAAAAACTCGTCTAGAGTAAATGCAATATCACAAAATGATGTGACTTATCAAAGAAGCTTGAAGGAGTGGATACAAGAATTTTCATCTGTGTACTCGCCTGCAGTATCAGATTTAGATGATTTATCTGCCGGGGGTATAGTTTATACTATTTTAAAACAAACAACTAGTAATAAAAAAGTTTACACAGGTACTTATAACCCTCAAGATTCTTTACCACAAGGTATTTTAACGGGTGTTGTAGATAAACTACCGTACACCGTAAGACAAGCAATTCCTTCTATTGGTGCTAAGCAAGGTTTAATAGCTTTGGCTAGAGTACCAACGGGCACAGGTTACAGAACAGTATTAGTTGTTACTGGCGCTGATGCAGATGGTTACAGAAAAGCAATTAATACGCTAGCAAGTAACCGACGTTTAAGTAGTTCTTTTTCTGAAAAAATGATTATTGAAGAAGCAGTACCAAGCTACGCCGCTATTGATAATCAATCTCCACTTATTACATCTTTAGAAAGCTTAGGCGGTACGCCAGGTTTAATGGAAGGTATTGGCTCTTTAAAATCTAAATTTGTATTTTCACTTACAGAATTTAATGCGATACCCAGTAAATTAACGTTTCACTTAGAAAGTTATTTTTCTGTATTAAAACCAGATGATAGGGGTTTCTTGAATATCTATCTAAATCAAAACCTAGTGTATAACGCTAATTTGATGAACCGAAGTAACTTTATTGAAGATATTGATTTGAAGCCTTACATGCTTAGTAAATTCAATACATTAGAAGTTGAATACCGTTTTCATCCTGGTACAAATATTTGTAAAGATGGCTTTAGTAATTTCTTCGCTTTTGTAAATACAAAAACATCTATCTTAACTTTCTCTGGTGAAAAAGAAAACAGGTTCTATAGTTTCTTTAATTTCCCTGCTGAGTTTAGAAAAGTACCTACAAAAATTGTTGTTTCACCGGCATTGTTTAATTCGAATTTATCATCTTCAATTGGTGAATTATTTTATCAGTTAAATGCGCCATTCAATCCAAATTATAGCAGATTGATATTACCTCCATTGGTATCAACAGATAAAATATCACTTGATGATTTAAAAGGGTTTAACATTATTGCCTTATTAAATAAAGAAGACAAATTTGTAAAAAACTTCACGCAATTACCACTTCAATTTACAAAAGATTTTGAAGTTTATAAGGATAAGGATGGTAAAACCGAATATTCCATAAATGATTACGCTAACAGTGGTGTTGCGCAAATATTTAGGGAGAGGGGAAGTACCATCCTATTAGTAACTGCTACTGGCGGTGATAGCGCTAATAAAGTGGCTTTTGAAAGTGTTATTAAAAACTTTAGTACCCAGCTTACAGAAATAGAAAGTAATGTATGTATTGCACAAAGCAACGGTAAAAGCAACTACTTTTTCAAAGCTCCAGAAGGTAATGACATTATTAGCTATAAGGGCGAAAGTAACTCGTTTGCAATTTTTTGGGAAAAATTCAAATGGATTATATTAATTGGTTTACTAGCATTAGTGGTATTGGCTTTCTTCTTTGTTAGAGGTAAAGTAAAAGAATCTCAAGAAACATTTAAAGAACTATAATCTCACATTGTTACTAAGCTGCTGATATAATGAACCGTTGTGTATTACATAGAATGAACGAGGCTGCGGTATTTGCCGAAGACAAGTTAATTGCGGTAGGTGATATTGCGGGAACGTATAGTTATGCACCTATTAAAGCGGCTTTGAATTTTGGTTTTTTACAACGTAAAGAGTATATAGCTTTTTTGGCAAAAGAAGGGTATGACATTATTGATGTACGAAATGAAGAAATGGATAAATCTTACATTGAAGAATGTGAGGTATCACACATGAATTCATTTTTGTATATACCATTGCGCAAATTGCCTTCTGGTGAATTATTGATAGCTGTGGCAGATCCTTTTGATGAGAAATTAGCAATTACCCTAACTGTAAAATTTAGATGTCCATTAAAGTTTGTAGCCACATCAGATTTGGATATTACTTGGATGGCGCATACAATGCGTGGTGGCTTTTTTGTAAAAGAAGCGGTATTTAGTTTAATGAAGAAGGATCCTGAAAGTTCGGGTCTGATTACATTTACAGATTCGCAATTGTACTTTATTTTTGGGTTTATTGGCATCCTAATTACGTTGTTGATACTATTTTTTAAGCCAACTTTTATAGCGGTTAACTTATTCTCGAGTGTATTTTTCTTATTTTCAATACTATTTAAACTATATCTGGCACTTACAGGTTCAAAATCAGAGTTGCATGAAGTAGTTTCAAAAGAGGAAATCAAAAATGTAAGCGAATTGACATTGCCAGTTTACACTATTTTGCTTCCAGTATATAAGGAAGATAAATTGATTCGTAAGCTAATTTGGAATTTGCGTAGCTTAGATTATCCTCAAGCTAAGCTTGATGTAAAATTGTTGATAGAAGAAATTGATGATAAAACCTTAAACGCAGTAAGAAATCTAGATTTCCCTGCCAACTTTGAAGTTATTGTGGTACCAGCCCATCAGCCACAAACCAAACCCAAGGCTTGTAACTACGGGCTTCATTTTTCTAGGGGTGAATATTTAGCTATTTATGATGCTGAAGATGTACCAGATTCTGATCAATTGAAAAAAGTAGTATGCCAGTTTAGAAAATTACCAGAAGAATTTGTGGTGTTGCAAGGGGCATTAAATTACTTTAATAAAAATGAAAACCTATTAACACGAATGTTCACCTTAGAATATTCTTACTGGTTTGATTATATGTTAACTGGCTTAGAGACATTAGATGTACCGATTCCTTTAGGTGGCACTTCTAATCATTTTAAGTTAGCAAAATTGATAGAGCTTGGTGCTTGGGATCCTTTTAACGTAACAGAAGATGCAGATTTAGGATTGAGAGTGTATGATAAACAACTAAAGGTAGGGGTTGTAAATAGTACCACGCTTGAAGAAGCTAATAACGAGTTCTTTAACTGGATTCGTCAACGTAGCCGTTGGATTAAAGGTTATATGCAAACCTATCTTGTACACATGCGTAATCCTGCAAGATTGGTAAGACGCGTAGGTTGGAAAGGTTTTTTTGGCTTTAACTTCTTTATTGGGGGTACATCATTTACATTTTTATTGTATCCTATTCTATTGGCATTCTTTGGTATGTATTTAATTTTTAAATGGACCTTTGTTAATAAGCTATTTCC
>JAYWCY010000541.1:0-2122 GCA_043780175.1 Chitinophagales bacterium | reverse complement strand
CATTAATCCTTATTTCATGAAAGATTATATGCAATCGGCTAAAAACTATGGCCAACAAGGTGTTGAGCGTATATTACTATTGTTACACAGCTACAATCTGCGCAGCATTGGTATCAACAATGGTAGCGCAGACGATGCCGGTTTAATGAAAGAATTAATTGTAAAAATGATAGCTTAAGCGTTACCAAAAATTACTAAAAAAGCGTATATTATTCCTGGTAGCCAGAACAATAGTGTTAAAAGCAAGCCTATCCAAAATTTAGAATTGATTTCGCCCTCTTTTAAATAAATAGCTAATGGAGGTAATAATATTGCTAGGATGCAAAGCAAAATAGTATTGGTATCAGCATCACCGCTTTTGTTCTTTTTAAAGTCTTTCAACGCTTTTTTGGCTTCTACAATTCTAGCTCTGCGGTCTTTGCGAGACAAACTTTTAAACTCGCTTAACGCATTATCAACTGCGGCTTTATCTACTGATGCAGTGCTATCTACTGCCTTTGGTAACAAAGAAATTGCAGAAGCATTCATACTGTTTGCACCTATTAATAATATTAGTAAGCCTCTAAAAAGTAATTTTCTCATCATTGCTAATTTTTTGTGAAAATAGTGCAATTAATCAAACGATTGCCACTAAATTATCCTTGGTAACTAGTTATATATTTAGTAATAATCTCTACAATACTAGGATAGCTTTTTGCCAAAAACAATGGCAATTCTTTTTTATGTACCCAGCGTATTTCAGTAATATCTTCTTCTGATTGTGGTATAAAAACTTCGCTACTATTAGTAGTCATTTTATACCAATGACTTTCTTTAATCACATGTTTATCAAGATAGGTATCGAAATATGTATGCTGTGTAATACCTATAAATTTGCCTAAAATCACTTGCTGTAAGCCAGTCTCTTCCTGTATTTCTCTTAGTGCACAAGCTTCTATCGTTTCACCTTCATCTAACTTACCTTTTGGTAAATCCCAAAATCCGCGCCTAAAAATCATTAATAGCGCATCTTTTTCGTTAAAAACCAAACCACCACCTGCAATAATTACTTGTGCTTCCATAGATCAAAAATAGTAAATGATGAGAAGTGAATAGAGAATAGTTAAAAGACAAATTATTTTTTGATTGAACAATATATTGATACACACACATTTTGTTTTATTGAAACTTGAAACTTGAAACTTGAAACTTGAAATCGGTTTATCTTCGCCGTATGACAAATGAAAAAGCTGTTGCTGAAAAACTACTACAGGTGCAAGCGGTTAAGCTAAGTCCTGAAAAGCCTTTTACTTGGGCAAGTGGCTGGAAAAGCCCTATTTATTGCGATAACAGAAAAGTATTATCGTTTCCTTTTGTGAGAGATTTTATAAAAAGCGAATTGTGTAATGTTATTTTTGAAAAATATCCTGATGCTGATATATTAGCAGGTGTAGCTACAGCAGGTATTGCATGGGGTGCTATGGCAGCTGACCAGTTGAAACTGCCTTATATGTATGTGCGTCCCAAACCAAAAGAACATGGTTTAGGCAACCAAATAGAAGGGCATTATGAAGCCGGGCAAAAAGTGGTAGTAATTGAAGATTTGATTTCTACAGGTAAAAGTAGCTTGCAAGTAGTAGATGTGTTGCGTAATGCTGGCTTAGAAGTGATCGCTATGGTAAGTATTTTTAACTACGGCTTTACCATCGCAGAAGAAGCATTTGCAGCAGCCAATGTTACTTTTACATCGTTAAGCAATTATCAAACATTAATAGGTATTGCAGTTGAGAAGCAATTAGTATCGGCAGAAACAGAAGAACTGTTGATGCAGTGGCGCAAAAGCCCAAGTACTTGGATGGTGGACTAACATTATTATTCTAATTTTTAAATACCAATTAAATGAAGAAAATTGCTTTTACTGTATTGTTTCTAAGCTTGATTACTGCAAAAATTAATGCACAAGTAATGGCTGCTAAAGCACAAACAGTTACTATTAAATCTGCCAATTTACGTTGCTGGACTTGCAAAGAAAAGCTTGAAGAATATTTAGTACGTGAGAATGAAGACAATATGCAAAGTGGTATGTTGAAACGAACTTATAACTTAATGGCTGGCGAAATTCGGATTCAATATTTGCCAGACC
>JAYWCY010000540.1:0-3725 GCA_043780175.1 Chitinophagales bacterium | reverse complement strand
AGATACAAGCGTTTACAAAGTGGGGTTGGTTGGCAATAGTAATGGGTATCGTCACTATTCAAGAAACACTTAATATATCATCAAATAATAAAATTTCAGTAACTGGCTTACATCTAAAAGCTGATTCTTCTCAATGGGTTTTATACGATAGTTTACAACTAAACGTAAAAGGCTTATCTAAAGAGGCTTACAATTATGGCATTATAGGTTATAATAAGCTAATGCAAAGTGGCAAGTTAAAAAATAACGAAACCCTCACAATTATCGACTTTAGTTTACCATCAACAGCTAAGCGATTGTTTGTAATTGATATGAAGCTAGGAACCATTCTTTTTAACACGTTAGTATCTCATGGTCGTAATTCTGGTAAGGATATGGCTTCCCAATTTTCTAATAGTACTAATAGCTACAAATCAAGTTTAGGCTTTTATTTAACGAGTGAAACCTATATCGGTAAGCATGGCTTATCTATGCGTTTAGAAGGCGAAGAAAAAGGCATTAATGACAATGCACTCAACCGTGGTATCGTCATGCACAGTGCAGATTATGTAAATGAAGATTTAATTCGCTCTCAAGGCTATATTGGTCGCAGCGAAGGTTGCCCTGCAGTGCCGCCTGCCTTGCACAAAGCCATTATTAATACTATTAAAAATGGTAGTTGTTTATTTATGTATAGCCCTGTAAAAAACTATCTTTCTAAGTCAAAATTTGTGGTAGAAAATAAAGCTGCCTAAATATATCTGGGTTCTAAAATATTGTTGCCACAAGTATGCAAGACAAGATTTATCTATATCTGAGCATGCTTGTGGCAATGTCTATTTTATAAGCTTGTACTTGTAAACATCTTTTTTGCTACAGCTTTATCGTGGTCATAAATATCATCTCTAAAGTTTAAGATACCTTTTTCATCTATCCATGCGGTGTAATAAGTAATTAATACTGGTACTACTTGCTTCAGTTCTACATGCTTCTCAGTTGTACCATTCATGGCGGCTTTAATGCTTTCAGTTGTCCATTTTTTATCGTTACGCAATAAATAAGTGGCCATTTTTGTTGGATCTTCTAAGCGAATACAGCCATGACTTGCAGCACGATTATCTTGTTTAAATAATCCTTTACTTGGTGTGTCATGAAAGTAGATATCAAAGTCATTTGGAAATAAAAACTTCACTTTACCTAACGCATTTTTTCCACCTGGTTTTTGTCTAATATCAGGAATATTGCCACTTGTTACAATTTCCATATTCTCACGAGCCAAATAGTTTTTATCTTTTGCCATTTTAGGCAAAATTTCTTTTCGTACAATGCTGGTAGGAACGTTCCAATAAGGTGCAAAAACTACTTCATTTAAATTACCAGTAAATATTACGGTGCTATGCCCTTCTTTACCAACTACCACATTCATCTCAAAAGCTTCATTAAGCCCATCGTATACATGTATTCTAAATTCAGGAATATTGCAAATAATTAAATTGCCTGCCTCACTTTCGGGTAGCCAACGCATTCTATCCAAATTAATCAATAGTTGCTCCAATCTTTTTTGTGCCGAAATATTAAGCTGCGCAATTAATGGCTGGGTAACAATACCATTTGCAGTAATACCTACGCTAATTTGGTATTTTTTTAATGCATCTACCAACGCTTCATTAAATATTCCAGAAGTATCACTATTAATTATCTCCCCAGTTATAGCAAGTCGTTTTTTTATGGCCGTAATTACCGCACCAGAGTCTTTTGTTGTATATTTTTTTTTATCAGCAATAATCTGCTGCCAGCCACCTTTTTTTACAATAGCTATGTATTTGCCAAGTTGTGCTTTTAATTGCTTATAAGGTTCTGTTGCGGTTTCATAGCTATCATTTGTATGTTTTATTGCCATAAAAGAATCAGCTAAAACAATAGCATCGCCTTTTGTTTTAGGTATAATATTTTCAAGATCTTTTCGCTTAAATGTGCCTTTGTCGTAGTTTTTCAACATAGACTGCATAAAGTATTTTGTCAATTGCAACTCAGTTTTTACAACACTGGTATCTTTAGCATTCACAGCAAAACTGTCTTCAGCAATAAATTCTTTCATTTGCTTAGTTAAGCTTTTATTGCTTAACGAAGTATCTTTTTGATAGGTAACTAAATTCCAAAAGCTACGTGCTTGCTCCGTTAAGCCTTCGCTAGAAAACCATGCGAACTCAAAATTACGTTGGTTGTAAAAACTCTGAATTCTATCAGTTAAATCAGTATCTGCAGAATCCTTTTGAATAAAATTACTTACTTCTGTAGTATCTAAAAAAATGTCGTTATAGGCATTGGACACAGTAATCATTTCGTTTCTTTTAGAAATTTTTTCTGGCCTATTAGCCTTGTTTTTGCAAGATGCCAATGCAATAAATACAATTAGGCTAAGGGTGATTGTTTTTTTCATAAATCCACATAAGCAAACTACATGCCGCAGCTTTACATTTTTACAAATAAGAATATTACTTTAATATTTAACTACAAAAGTTTAATTCACCTCTACCCAAGTATGATCGGCCAATAAACGAACCGAAGCTAAAAACTGCTTGAAAGGCCCATTACCGCCCCATTCTTTTGGCGATACTAACGATAACATATGTGTACCATCTTTTTTCTCATATAAATGATATACGTGGCCAATTTGTGGTTTAAAACGCAACATCGCTTCGTATATCATCAAGCTCAGTTCTTTGCGCTTATTTATTTCTTGTGCCTGCCTTGCCAATAGTTCTATTTGCTGTTTTATTTGGTCAAGCTGCATATTGGTTTGCTCTTCCATCGCAGCCAAGGCTTTGTGCTTAATCATGCCTTCTTTTGTAGGTCTAATGGCTACGCTGCCAGCGCTAGACGCATAGGGCAATACGCTCATTTGCTTGTGGTAAACTTCAATATTGCAAAATGGTTGGCCATTTTCAAAGCCTTTGTGTGTCACTTTCATATAACCATTAGCCAAAATCTCGTTGGTAACTTCAAGAATTAGTTGGTCATTTTTAAAAAATTGTGTTTCTATGGTAGATGCATTTGTAATATCTGCAACTATTGTATCTGCCAAATCCTGATTATCAAAAGGTTGCTTTTCGCCATTTGGGTTTACGCTGTATTGCGCATAAAACGCATCGTTGGTTACCGACACCCAATTGGTACTAATGCTTAATTCCTTGCCGTTATTTACACTCTCAATCTTATAATTACCACTTTTAGGAACCACGCCAAATTGAAAATCACATTTTTCAGGAAACAACTGCCACGATGCCAAAAAATTATACGCTTGTACCATAATACTTTTAATAACGCTAAACGATAATAAAGGTTGAAAACAGCTGCAAAGGAACAAACATTGCAAAAAAGATAAGGAAGAATTATTTGTTTGGTAGCCAGCGGTAGTGCTGCTATCTAGCTGTTGTTGCGTCGCACACTTGTACGCTTGGAGGCTTTGTCGGGCTTTTATTGCAGCGATGTTATTCCCATTTAAACCAATTGTAAATGGGAATTTCTTTGGCGTTTTTATTGAATAATTGGATACTTAAATTATAATCTACTGAATAATCTTTCGACATAAAACCTATAAATTGATTCTGTTTTATAATATCACCTTTTTTTAAATTAGTTGGTTTGATAGAAGAATAAACTAAATAATAAGCCCCAACATTTATTAAAACGCCATGTATAGCACTATCCAATTGTAGGAAACGTAAAATTTTACCATCGCAAAC
>JAYWCY010000539.1:0-7141 GCA_043780175.1 Chitinophagales bacterium | reverse complement strand
TTTGTTTAGCCATTCAATGTTAGGAAATGTAGATGTCTTAACACCTCACTATAACGTGTGGGTATAAAAAAACATCCAATAAAAAAGGTTGTTACTCTTAAGCAACAACCTTTTTTATAATTATTATTTCAATTTTACTAGCTAGTAGCAGTTAAAGTAGCAGTTAAATATTCTTGGTTTAAACGTGCAATATTGGTTAATGAAATTTCTTTCGGGCAAGTTGCTTCGCAAGCACCAGTATTGGTACAAGCACCAAAACCTTCTTTATCCATTTGTGCCACCATGTTTACAACACGGGTTTTACGTTCTGGAGCACCTTGTGGTAGTAACGCTAGGTGAGAAACTTTTGCACTTAAGAATAACATGGCACTACTGTTTTTACAAGCAGCAACACAGGCGCCACAACCAATACACATCGCTGCTGCAAAAGCTGCATCTGCTTTGTCTTTGTTTATTGGTAATGAGTTTCCATCAACAGCATTACCCGTATTTACACTAATGTAACCACCAGCTTGAATAATTCTGTCAAATGCACTTCTATCAACCATTAAGTCTTTTACCACAGGAAATGCGTTAGCTCTCCATGGTTCAATGGTAATGGTATCACCATCCTTAAATGCTCTCATGTGCAACTGACAAGTGGTATTTGCTTGCCAAGGGCCATGCGGTTTACCATCAATATACATTGAACACATTCCACAAATACCTTCACGGCAATCATGGTCAAAAGCGACAGGTTCGCCACCTTCAACAATTAAATTTTCGTTCAAAACGTCAATCATTTCAAGGAAAGACATTTCGTGAGAGATATCTTTTACTTGATACGTTTCGAACTTACCTGTTGCTTTCGTGTTTTGTTGACGCCAAACTTTTAAAGTTAGGTTCATACCGTTATTTTCCATAAGCCCCTGACCCCTAAAGGGGGATATTTATAGTTGTTAGAAAATTAAATTTAAGACCTATTTGAAAAAACATCCTTTAACTAAGCCCTTTTAAGGGCCGAGGATATCCTTACTTATAATTTCGTTGACTTGGTTTTATCACTTCGTAATTCAAAGGTTCTTTATGCAAGTTCCAATTGCTTTCGCCAGCAAATTCCCAAGCTGCTACATACATAAAGTTTTCATCATCACGCAACGCTTCACCTTCAGGCGTTTGATACTCTTCTCTAAAATGACCCCCACAGCTTTCGTTACGGTTCAAGGCATCTTTACACATTAATTCACCTAATTCAATAAAGTCAGCAACACGATTTGCTTTGTCTAATTCCGGGTTCATTTCATTGATGCTACCTGGAATTCTAACATCGCTCCAGAACTCTTTTTTCAAAGCTTGAACTTCCGCAATGGCTTGTTTTAAGCCTTGCTCGTTACGCGCCATACCACATTTTTCCCAAATGATTTTACCTAGGCGTTTATGGAAGCTTTCAACACTTTGTTTACCCTTAATATTCATCAAAGTATTTATTCTATCAGATACAACTTTTTCAGCTTCTATAAAAGCAGGATGGTCAGTAGAAATAGCTTTTGCATAAATTTCATCGGCTAAATAGTTGCCCAAAGTGTAAGGAATCACAAAATAACCATCAGCCAAACCTTGCATTAAAGCACTTGCACCTAAGCGGTTGGCACCATGATCACTAAAGTTTGCCTCACCTAATGCGAATACACCTGGTAAACTAGTCTGTAATTCGTAATCAACCCACAAACCACCCATGGTATAGTGAACTGCAGGGTAGATGCGCATTGGTACTTCGTATGGATTTTCGCCTGTAATTTTTGAGTACATGTCAAATAAGTTGCCATACTTCTCTTTCACAACTTCTTTACCCAATACAATAATTTCCTCTTCAGAAACATCGGTACGGCCTTGTTTGCTTACCTCAATTTTACCATAACGAATAATGGCAGCAGCGAAATCTAAATAAACAGCTTGCTTACTTGTTCCTACACCATAGCCTTCATCACAACGCTCTTTGGCAGCTCTACTAGCCACGTCACGCGGTACTAGATTACCAAAAGCTGGGTATCTTCTTTCTAAGTAATAATCTCTTTCTTCTTCAGGTATATCAAATGCTTTTCTAGTATCGTCTTTTTTTGCAGGCACCCAAATTCTACCATCATTACGTAGACTTTCGCTCATTAACGTCAATTTACTCTGATGGTCACCACTTACAGGTATGCAAGTTGGGTGAATTTGTGTGTAGCAAGGATTTGCAAATGCAGCCCCTTTTCTGTGTGCCTTCCAAGCTGCGGTAACATTGCTACCCATCGCGTTGGTAGATAAATAGAACACATTACCATAACCACCAGTACATAACAATACTGCATGACCAAAATGACGTTCTAACGCACCATTGACCAAGTTACGCGCAATAATACCACGTGCTTTACCTTCTACCATTACCACATCTTGCATTTCGTGGCGAGCCATCATGGTTACATTACCTAATGCTACTTGACGCTCTAATGCCTGATAAGCACCTATTAATAACTGCTGGCCGGTTTGCCCAGCTGCATAAAATGTACGTTGTACTTGTGTACCACCAAAGCTACGGTTGCTCAATAAACCACCATATTCACGTGCAAAAGGCACACCTTGTGCCACACACTGGTCTATAATATTGGTACTTACTTCAGCTAATCGATGGACGTTGGCTTCACGAGAACGGTAGTCACCACCTTTAATGGTATCATAGAATAAACGAAACACACTATCGCCATCATTTTGATAGTTTTTAGCAGCATTAATACCACCTTGCGCAGCGATAGAGTGCGCACGACGGGGACTATCTTGAAAACAAAATGCTTTTACTTTATAACCCATTTCGCCCAAAGAAGCGGCAGCAGAAGCACCAGCTAAACCAGTGCCAACGACAATTATTTCTAGTTTACGTTTATTAGCAGGGTTTACAAGTTTGCAATGACCTTTGTAATCAACCCATTTATCGTCTAATTTTCCAACAGGTATTTTTGAATTTAACATAGCGTTTATTTTTATGTCACACAAAGCTCACAGAGAATACTAAGAAACAAAGGCTTTGTGTGCTTGATTAGCTTTGTTTCTTTGTGTGAAACTGATTATTGCAACCAACCGAAATGAAAACTTAAAGGCATCATTGCAAATGTGATAGCAATAATTACTGAGAAGCCATAACCAATACTAGTAAGTAGTAGGTGATATCTTTTATTATGTACACCTATTGTTTTAAATGCACTTTGAAAACCGTGTGCCAAGTGGTAACCTAAAGCACTGCACCCTAGTACATATACAAATATTGTTAAAACTGTAGTGATGTCATTACCAGAAAAAGTCTCTTTCATTTTGCTGTACAAATCAATCTCGTTGCCCAAACTTAAGCCTTGGCTTGAGCGGTTTGGTAACCAGAAATTAGATAGATGTAGTATTAAAAATATCAATACAAGTGTGCCTAAAAGTGCCATGCTGCGGCTATACCATTTGCTACCTCTATTACCATAGCTAACGGCGTATTGTACACCACGTGCTCTGCGATTTTGAATTGCTAGCATTAAACCTTGTATAATGTGCAATATTAAACCTATAAACAAGCCTATTTCTAAAATACGCGGTACAATATTACTGCCCATAAAATGAGCGCCTTTGTTAAACATTTCACCGCCATCATTTGCCCAAATACAAGCATTTAAACTGGCGTGGATGATTAGAAATAAAATGAGAAAAATACCTGTGAAACTCATTACTAGTTTCTTTCCAACTGAAGAGGTGAACATTTGTTTCCAAGTCATAGCAAGATTGATGTTTTGTTAAAATCGGTGCAAATGTACTACTAGTACAAATGCTAACTTCTATTCAAAAAAATATTTTACGATAACGTTTGCTTTAATAACCAACAAGGCGATAAATGGTTGACAGATAAAGGAAATTTGATGATAGTAAGTGTAAAATATATTGTACGTAGTTGGTATTTTGAGATTGTTTCAAAGACTGTCTATTTAACTTGCATCAACCAAATTTTGAGTTGCCATTGTATGGTTACTGGCAAGTAGTCGTTTGGAAGTGTGTGTTACCAATTATCTTAAGAGATCAATAGTATTGCAAATGATTGGGTTATCGCATACGATGGATTTGGTAAGGTATTGAACAAAAAAAGACAATCTTACAACTGTCTTTTTTAAATACTATTAAAGCCCTTTTAAGTTTATTTACCTTCTATTTGTTCTACAAATTTCTTATCCTTTCTTGCTTCTTCTAAAGTCATCACTTGTAGTTTAGGTCTTGCCCCAAAAATACCAATGCGAGTTTTGTATTTTACAACATAAGTTTCACCTTCTTTAGCATCAATTGTTACTGCTCTGGCAGCTTGTTTAGGTGCAATTACATGGTTGCCCGGTGTTAGATCTACATTATAAAACGATGTACCTCTTAAATCACCAATATTTTTATCATCTACTGATACTTTGTAAGTTGCCAAACTGCCATATAAACAACCTTTACGATAAACAATAAGTTTCGCATTTTTTGCTGCGGGGCTACCATTAAATGCGCTTGCTTGAGATACAATCAGAATACTTAATAGTACAATTGAAATGATTTTTACTTTCATTTTTGATTAATTTGCTTATGAATGAGTTTAATTAAAACAAATACGGCTAACCTTTAGATATAGTTTTTAGAGATCAGAATATTTATCAGATGCATATTTTGTGGGGATTGAAATTACGATTATTTGGTATAAGAAATTATTTGCTGTACCAATATGTTACTAGGCACTTTATTTTATCAATTATTGTATCGTACGAGTGATGACATAATGCCAACACTATTTTGTTATAAAAGGCCAAATTTATGATCATTTTTTACACTTTGTTCAGCTAAACACACCATTCTTGCTCACTTCAATAAACAGCTGGCAACCCTTTTTTTTATCCTGACGTTTATTGTTTAAAATTAAACGATTATGAAAAAAAATGTTTCCTCTGCTGCTTTCTTGTGTGTGTTTTGCACAACTATTTTTTTCTCTTGTAAAAAGGACGATGCTGTACCAGCACCAACCATTGTAAAACAATGGACAGTTGCATTATCTGCAAAAAATGAAAATCCTGTTCCTGCTGGTAGAACCGAAACTGGTACAGCCTTATTAATGCTGATGTCAGATAATTCGCTTACCTATACCATTACCGTAAATGGGTTGGCTACAGGCGATGCATTTACGGCTGCACACTTACATGTTGGTGATGTGATTACGAGTGGTGCTGTAATTTTACCACTTTCTCCAGTTTTTTCTGGTGGTGTAGGTACTGGTACAACGACTAATCTTAGAACGACACTTGTGGATAGTTTAAAAGATGATAATAATGAAATTTATTTTAATGCACATACAACGCAAGTTGGTTCTGGCTTATTAAGAGGTCAATTAAATACAAATGTAGAAATGGCTGCAGATGTTGCTTTAAGTGGTGCCAACGAGCCTACACCGGTAACAACTACTGCCACAGGTGTTGCAACATTTAGACTTACTAGTGCTAAAAAATTATATACTAAATTTGTAATTACCAATTTAGAAACAGGTGATGCTATGACTGCAGCCCATATTCATAAGGGTGCGGTAGGTGTAAATGGTCCTGTAATAGTACCTATTTATGGTAGTGCCGCCGAATTTGGTACTGTGAAGATAATTACAATAACTGACGATGCACTTTTCGCTTCTTTAAAAACAGATGCTATTTATGCCAATGCACACAGTACTAATAAGGGGGGTGGTATCGTAAGAGGTCAAATAAGATAACATATTTTAAACAAGTTATAAAAAGCCCCATTTCATTGGGGCTTTTTTATTTAAAATAATTAATATACGATTACAATTATTTTTACGATTAAATGAAGCAATAAATAAATTATACCTACATCCACCTAGATGTTTTACTTTCATAGTCTAAACGAAAAACGATATGCAACATTTGAAGATTTATACGAAGCAAGATATTTTAAAACATACCAATATTCGTCGCTTTGAAACCAAGCTAGGTGAACGATTACAAATAATTAGCAATCCAAAAGATATAGAAGATAGCCTACAACATACCACAGCCAGATATATAATTATTGGTGTACCAGAAGATATTGGGGTACGTGCCAACTTGGGTGTTGGTGGTGCAGATACAGCTTGGGCATCTTTTTTAAGTGCATTTTTAAATAGTCAAAGTAACGATTTTTTGCAAGGTGAAGAAATATTACTGCTTGGGCATTTTGACTTTAGCACAGTGGCAGAATTAATAGAAGAATCGGCACAAAGTTTCGAAGAAAAAGTAGATGCTTACCGCCATGCAGTAAATATGATTGATGATGAGGTAGAACAATTGATACACATCGTTACCCAAAACAGAAAATTACCAATTGTAATAGGTGGGGGGCACAACAATGCATACCCATGCATTAAAGGCGCAGCAAAGGGCTGGCACAAAAGCGGGGTGATTCCTTTTGCCCAAATAAATGCGATCAACTTAGATGCGCATGCTAATTACAGACCAATGGAAGGTCGCCATAGTGGCAATGCATTTAGGTATGCAGAAGAAGATGGGTATCTTGAAAAATACTTTGCCATTGGCCTGCACGAAAATTATTTACAGCAAAATGTGTGGATGGATATGGTAAATAACCCGTTTATCGATTGTATTACGTTTGAAGATATTTTTATTCATGAGAAAAGAGATTTTACACAAGCCTTAAAAGATGCTACTGAATTTACTGATGATACCTTATGTGGTATAGAATTAGACCTAGACTGTATAGAACATGCCCTAAGTAGCACCACATCACCTGTAGGCATTACGGCCATACATGCAAGGCAATATGTAAATTATGTAGTATTAGATACACAGCCTGCTTACTTGCACATTTGCGAAGGTGCTACCAATTTAATAGATGGTAGAAGTGATGCTAGTACTGGTAAGCTAATCAGCTATCTGGTAAGTGATTTTGTAAAAGGGATGCAGCAGGTGTATTGATATTTCAACTGATTATTGTTGCTTAATGGGTAGAAATCCATTCGTGTATTTATGGGATAAAAAATAATTTATAATTGTTTAATAGCTGCTTCAAAAATGCGGCTCAACTTGTCATCTGCTTTACCTGCAACAGCAATAATTTCTGCAATATTTAC
>JAYWCY010000538.1:0-2174 GCA_043780175.1 Chitinophagales bacterium | reverse complement strand
GTAAGTGGTAGCGGCAAATCGTCATTGGCATTTGATACTATTTACAACGAAGGGCAAAGACGCTACATGGAAAGCTTTAGTGCGTATGCTAGGCAGTTTATGGGTGATATGGAAAGGCCTGATGTGGATAAAATTACAGGCTTAAGTCCTGTGATTTCTATTGAACAGAAAACTACCAATAAAAACCCTAGGAGTACCGTTGGTACCGTTACAGAAGTGTACGATTTTTTACGGTTGTTATATGCTAGAGTTGGGGAAGCCTATAGTTATAATACAGGCAAAAAGATGCTCAAATTTAGTGAAGAAGAAATTGTAGAAAATATTTTTGAGAAATTTAAGGGTAAAAAAATATCAGTATTAGCACCTTTAATTCGTGGTAGAAAAGGACATTATAGAGAGTTATTTGAAGACATTCGTAAAAAGGGTTTTTTAAAAGTACGTGTAGATGGTGAAGTGATGGATTTAAAAGAACGTATGCAGGTAGATCGTTACAAGATTCACGATATTGAAGTGGTGATAGATAGATTGGCTGTTACTGATGATATGAAAGTACGTGTAAGCCAAAGTGTGCAGCAGGCGTTAAAAATGGGTAAAGACTTAATGTTTTTGTTGGTAAATGATACCAATGCCACGGTGCAATATTCTAAGCAACTCATGTGTGTTGATACAGGTATTAGCTATGAAGAACCTTCTCCCAATGCTTTCTCGTTTAACTCACCTTATGGGGCTTGTCCTACTTGTAAAGGACTTGGTAATGTGTATACTGTGAGTATGGAAGCAATTATTCCAGATAAAAATAAAAGTATCAAAGAAGGCGGCATTGTGCCATTGGGCGAACAACGTGAAGCCTCTACATTTAAAAGTGTAGAAGCACTGGCAAAACGGAATAAGTTTAGTATCGATAAACCCATAAAAGATTTACCTCAATCTGCATTAAATCTGCTATTGTATGGCAATGCAGAAGGCATAAGCGAAGACATATTAGACTTTGAAAATCTACCAGAACATGATCCTTACGGTGGCGAATTTGAAGGTATTATACCGATGATTAAAAGGTGGTTTGGCTCTACAAGTAGTACAGAAAATATGCGTGAATGGACGGAGAAATTTATGGAATTAAAACGCTGCCCAAGTTGCGAAGGTGCCAGATTGAGAAAAGAAAGTTTGTGGTTTAAAGTAGATGAGAAAAATATCTCAGAATTAAGCAATCTCAACTTGGATAAACTGCAAATTTGGTTTACTGATATTGAACCAAGATTGAATCACAAACAGAATGTTATTGCAAAAGATATTTTGAAAGAAATTCGTGAGCGTTTACAGTTTTTGTTAGATGTTGGTTTAACCTACTTAACACTTAACCGACCATCTCGTACCTTAAGTGGTGGCGAAAGTCAGCGTATACGACTTGCAACACAGATTGGCAGCCAGTTGCAAGGCATTACTTATATCTTAGATGAGCCTAGTATTGGCTTACATCAACGTGACAATCAAAGGCTTATTTCGGCGCTACAAAACCTAAGAGATATAGGTAATAGTGTACTTGTTGTAGAGCATGATAAAGATATCATGTTAGCAGCTGATTATTTAATAGATATTGGCCCAAAAGCAGGTCGTTTTGGTGGTAATATCGTGGCACAAGGTACGCCGCAGGAAGTATTAATAAGCGGTAGCGATACGGCTGCTTATTTAAACGGCACGAAGGGGTTGGAAGTGCCTAAAGAAAGGCGAGTTGGTAATGGTAAAACCTTAGAGTTGAAAGGTGTAGTAGGTAATAATTTAAAAGGTGTTAGTGTTAGCTTTCCGTTAGGCAAATTGATTGTGGTTACTGGCGTAAGTGGCAGTGGCAAATCTACTTTAATTAACGAAACACTATACCCCATATTAGCCAAGCATGCTTATAATAGCAAAGGACTACCGATGGAATTCAAATCTATAACAGGATTAGAAGCCATTGATAAAGTGATTGAAATAGACCAAAGCCCAATTGGTAGAACACCACGCAGTAATGCGGCCACTTACTGTGGCTTTTTTACTGATATTAGAACCATGTTTGCAGCCGTACCAGAAGCTAAAATTCGTGGCTATAATGCTGGTCGCTTCTCGTTTAATGTAAAAGGGGGGCGCTGCGACGTATGTGAAGGTGGTGGCATGCGTGTGATAGAAATGAATTTTTT
>JAYWCY010000537.1:0-2146 GCA_043780175.1 Chitinophagales bacterium | reverse complement strand
TGACTAGTCATAACACGGGTTTAAACTTGGTAATGGCATTAAGTTATAGCAGCCGCTGGGAGCTAGTAAATGCTGTAAAAAATATTGGTTTAGATGTGCAAGCTGGTAAAATAGATGCCAACACTATTACACAAGAAACCTTACAGCAATACCTTACCACCAGTAATTTACCAGACCCCGAATTAATGATAAGAACGAGCGGCGAATATAGAATTAGCAATTTTTTACTATTTCAATTGGCTTATGCAGAGTTATATTTTACCAATACACGCTGGCCAGATTTTAGAAAAGAAAATCTGTACGAAGCCATCATTGACTTTCAAAACCGTGAAAGACGATTTGGGAAAACTGGGAAACAAGTGCAACAAATAGTTGAGTCTTCGCACTAAAACCTTGTTATTATTGGTTTATTTAACAAAGACTTTTAAATAATCCCATTAATTTGCCAACTTTAAATACAAACTTTAACCAACTGCTGAAAGCTTTATAATTTTCAGTAAACGAAACCATACAAACATCAATCGGATGCAGAAAGTGTACAAATTTTTATTCCTTGCTTTTGGTACTTTACTAGTTAGTTATTCGGCTCATTCGCAAGAAAAACCAGATACCACCATCACTTCTATTGATGCAGATTTGGTGAACCTATTTAATCCTAAAAATCCGGTAAAGCTTTACAAAATCACGTCTATCAAAGTAACAGGCAATCGTTTTTTTGATGAAAATTTGCTAATTTCTATCTCTACCTTAAACGTAGGTGATGAAATAAAAATCCCAGGATCTGACAATTTTGCAAAAGCAATTAATAAGCTATGGGCACAAAACTATTTTAGCGATGTAGAAATCTATGTAACCAAAGTAACTGGTACCAATATTGATTTAGAAATTGCCGTAACTGAAAGACCACGCCTTGCTAACTTTACATTTACAGGCATCAAAAAAGGTGACGGAGATGACCTAACTGGTAAAATGGGATTGGTAAAAGGTAGAGTGGTCACCGAAGCTATGAAACGTTCTGCTACCGAAGCTATTAAGAAATTTTACTTCGAGAAAGGGTTTCAAAATACAACCGTGCGCATAGATCAACGCAAAGATCCAAATATTGAAAACTCGGTTCTGGTAAACTTCACCATTAATAAAGGTTATAAAGTTCGTATTAGTAATATCAGTTTTGTAGGCAATACAATAGATGAAACGAAACTTAAAAAACAACTGAAAGACACTAAAGAGCAATCAAGATTAACCTTGCACCCTGCAGTTGATAGTGGTGGCTATCCTAATAAGAATAAATCTTATAGCTACCAACAATATGTAAAAGAAAACGGCTATTTATTTCCTAGCAAAACCAAACGTTTACTTGATCCCTACGTTCGTTTAAAATTCTTTACATCTGCCAAATTCAACGAGAAAAAATTTGCTGATGACAAAGAAAAAGTATTAGAATATTATAATTCATTAGGTTATAGAGACGCAACTATTGTAGGCAGTGTGGTGTATCCGAATTCTAAAAAAGATTTAAACATAGATATTAAGGTAAATGAAGGTCATAAATACTACTTTGGCAATATCGCATGGCGAGGTAATACAAAATATCCAGATTCAGTTTTAACGGCTATTCTTGGTATAAGAAAAGGGGATATTTACAATCTAGAAAGTTTAAATAAAAAACTAGGTAAAGGTGGCGGTCCAGAAGGTGGCGATATCAGTAGTATTTACCAAGATGATGGTTATTTATTTTTTCGTACCGACCCTGTAGAAACTGCGGTTTATAATGATACCATTGACTATGAAATTAGAATGGTAGAAGGCCCTCAAGCTACTATTAAAAACATACGTATTGCTGGTAACGAAAAAACAAAAGAATACGTTATTCGTAGAGAAATTAGAACAGTACCTGGTGAGAAATTTAGCCGTACAGATTTAGTCCGTTCTCAACGTGAAATTGGTCAACTAAACTATTTTAATGCTGAAAAAATTGGTATCAACCCAATACCAAATCAAGAAGATGGTACAGTTGATATTAATTATACTGTAGAAGAAAAATCTAGCGACCAATTAGAGTTAAGTGCTGGCTTTGGCGGTAATATTGGTTTAACAGGTACTTTGGGTGTTACATTTAATAACTTTTCGCTAAAAAATATTTTTA
>JAYWCY010000536.1:0-5571 GCA_043780175.1 Chitinophagales bacterium | reverse complement strand
CAAATTGTTTGTTAAGGCAAAATCCCAAATATCAATATCCTTGGCAGGTACTGATAAACCAATATTATCAACGTGAAAACAATCCTCAAAATAGGCTTTGAATTTCATGGTCAATCGCCATGAAATATTGGCATCCAATAATAATTTCATGAGGCAGTTACCATTTGAATACTTGCTTCTCTATTAGCTGCAAAAGCAAATGCCGCCAATAAATGTTCTTGTTTAAGTAATGGATAATCATCCAATATCTGCTCTTGGCTCATGCCTGATGCAAGCCATTGCAAGATATCTGAAACCGAAATTCTTGTGCCTTTTATACAAGGCTTACCAAAACGTATTTCAGGGTTAATGGTTATATGTGCTGAAAAATTATTCATAATTAAAAGTAGTATTTTATTTAGAATCTTTGTATATCGCTTTGCTAAGTCAGACAATTTATTCTTTAAGAAGTATCAGACTTAATAATATTTATGTACTTTATATCATGGGGCTCTGTACATATTAACTGCAAAGGCGAAGACTTCGCAAAGCATATTTTATCTACCAACTAATCCTGCAACCACCATAAAAGTTAATAGCTGTGGCAGGATTGTAAAATCGTTTACCAACAGCATTGATATCGTTGCCCAAACTATAGGTTTGGTTTAATAAATTATCACCACCTATGTATAACTGAAGATTAGTTGCTTTTACTTTAAAATTTATCCCGGCTTTTGCTTGTAGCAAATTGCATGCCTCAGTATAAGTATCGTTCGCATCGGTTAAAGCTAATTCAGAAGTATAATTGTGAGACACATTTACAAAAAAACCTTTTGCCATTTCAATACGTAAACCACTTACCAAAATATGCTTAGGCACACCGGTTAATTGATTGCCAGAATAATTATTGACACCTTGCTGATAAGTAACAAAGCGATAAGGCTGGTAACTATAACTTTCTGTAACATTAATAGCTTTAAAAAAATGCGATGTATTGCGCAGCAAATGATATTGCAACCAAATTTCTAGCCCATTTTGTTTGGTATCACCAGCATTCACAAAATATTGCGTACCATCGGTATTGTTACGCGTTACGATGGCATTTTGCAAGCGAAAACGGTAATAATTCACATCAAATAATAAGTAATCTTGAAATAACCCACCTTTTACTCCAAGCTCAAAATTCCATCCATATTCAGGTTGTAGAGTGGTATTAAAAGTCCTACTTGATGGTCGTATTTCAGCTAAAGACGGTGGGCTAAACCCTTTGGAAATAATAAAATACAATGAAATATTACTACATATTTTATACAAAGCAGATAACCTTGGCATTACTGCAATATCAGTTGATTTATTGGTAAAATCTGTACTACCATCTGTTAAGCGTTTATAGCGATAGTTTTGATTATTTGCACTTAAACCACCAATAATATTCCATTTACCAATACTCATTTGTAATTGCGTAAATGCATACCATTGATTAATGAAAATATCGTCTTTAAACTGCACCGTATCTATTCTACCAGCCTTATTGCCATAATCATCAATTTTTGAATGATTGGCTAATATTTCGCCACCAGTTAGCCATTGCACATTTATTTTTTTGAGTTTTTGTTGGTATATCATTTTACCATTTGCGCCAAAATTGGTTTCGTTACGTTTCTCATAATTAGTAATAAATGGATTCTTAAAATCTGTATGATGAAACACAATGCCTACTTCTGTTGACCACATTTTATTAATAGCATATATATGATGCAACCCAACAAAAAAAGTATTGTTGTAAATGGTAGCTTGTTGCTGTACGGCACCTGGTAATCCATTAGCTGGTTGCCTTGCTAAGGTTGGATCTAACTGCATTTGTGCCAATGTAATGCCGCCAGGTGTTTGGTAGCGTTGCGCTGTAAAAAAGCTTATCAGGTCAAATTGCTGCTTCTTTTTTTGGAAGCTGGCATGCCAAGTAATATTATCTTTTTGTGAAGCAGATTGCTGCCTGTAGCCATCGCTTTGTTGATGACTTTGAACCAATTTTGAGCTAAAAAATTTACTTTGATATTGCCAACTAACACCTTCTTGAAATAAGCCATAACTACCCCCAGCAGCATTAACTTGATACCTATTTTTTTTAGTGTCTGCTAATGGATTATTTGATTGCAGCAATACCACACCACCAGTATTTGCACCATATAAACTTGCTGCAGGGCCTTTAATAATTTCTAAAGCTGATAACTGGGTAGCATCTATTAAATTAAAATAAGTGTTGCCATTGCCATCTGTAAGCGGCAATCCATTTAGATATATTTTAATATTTCTAACACCAAATGGTGAACGCAGCAAACTACCTCTAATACTTAATCTATAACTTCCGGGGCTGCGTTCTTCCATACGAACACCTGGTATTGTATTTATTGCTGGCAAAAGATTAGCTGTACCTATATATTCAACTTGTTTAACAGTAATTTTTTCAACTGCTGCTGGTATTTCTTTCCAATTTTTATGATAATTAAATGCTTGAATTTGTACTTCTTGCAAAGTGTCGGTTTTAGTAGTATTACTACTATCTGCTTGTGCCATAACAACATTTGTTAATAATAAAGACACTATGTAATATATGCATTTTTTCACAATAGTTACCCAAGTTTAGCTTTAGATAAAAGATTTTACATTTAAAAAATAAATATTTATATTTTAACTGAAATTTAATGTTAAAAAGTTGTTAATAACAAAAATGTCATTATATTACGGCACCTAGACTTTATACCCCAAAATTGATTATGACAACCTTAAACAAAACAGACATTTCTATTACAGAAATAGTGTACGATTTGATGATGGTAAATGTAAACAGAGCTTCACTTTTAAAAAATTGTATTACCTACGTTATTCGAAATCAAGCTAACAAATTAATTAGAAAAGGTAACTTTTCGGGTTATAATGTTCAACTTCGTATGGCACACCTTGAAGATGGAAAATACGAATGTGATATGTTTATTGAAGACCAATTGTATCTAAACATACCATTTGAAAAAAGAACATTAGCTCGTGTTTACAACTAAGTAACCCTCCTTACAATGCTATTTATTAAAGTCAATAAAAAACCCGAAACGTAATTAACACTTCGGGTTTTTATATATCTATTTATAAATATCATTTACCTAATACTTCTTTTACCAATTTTACAGTTCTTGCTACGTCTGGTATAGCCAAAGCAGCCAAGTTTGGTGCATAGTGCATTGGTGCATCAGCACTGTTAATTCTACGAATTGGCCCATCTAAATAGTCAAAACCTTCTTTTTGAATACGGTAAGTAATTTCAGAACTTACAGATGCAAATGGCCATTGCTCTTCAACAATTACTAAATGATTCGTTTTTTTAACGCTCTCTAAAATTGTTCTCCAATCTAAAGGACGAATTGTGCGTAAATCAATCACCTCGGCATTAATACCTTCTTTTTCAAGTTCAGCAGCAGCGCCTAAAGCAACTTTCATCATTTTATTATACGATACAATGGTAACATCTGTACCATATTTTTTAATATCTGCTTTGCCTAAAGGGATGTAGTATTCCTCTTCGGGCACTTCGCTTTTATCGCCATACATTACTTCACTTTCCATGAAGATAACTGGATCTTTTTCGTAACGAATTGCTTGTTTTAATAAACCTTTTGCATCGTAACCATTTGATGGAGATACAACTTTAATACCTGGAATATTAGCATACAGGGCTTCAAAAGCAGTTGAGTGTTGTGCGCCTAATTGGCCTGCACTACCACCAGGACCACGAAATATAATAGGACATCCAATTTGTCCGCCACTCATGGCCAACATTTTAGAAGCAGTATTCAAAATCTGATCTAAAGGTAACACTGCAAAATTCCATGTCATAAACTCTACAATAGGAACCAAACCGTTTTGAGCAGCGCCTACAGCGATGGCAGTAAAACCAAGTTCTGCAATTGGTGTATCTATTACACGTTTTGCACCAAATTCAGCCAACATACCTTGGCTAACTTTGTAAGCACCATTGTACTCTGCGACTTCTTCACCCATTAAAAACACCCTCTCATCTCTTCTCATCTCTTCACTCATGGCTTCTCGTAGAGCCTCTCTAAAAGCTATTGAACGCATGTATAGTTTTTTTAAAATTGAGTTGCAAAAATATAGGTTTGTTGAGTAAAAAAGTCAACCAATATTTTATTTATTATGGTTGATCTTTGAAGTTATAGAAACAAAAATCCCTCAGAAATTCTGAGGGATTAATCGTGATAATTTAAAGTAGTAATTAATTAAAATACGTTAAACGCAAAACTAACATAATATAAACCACCTACTTGCGCATTACCAAAACCATTGGTATAATACTTATTAAACATATTAGTTGCGCCAAGTTTTACTATTGACTTAGTTTTAGGAAATTTGTAACTAATTTGACCATCTAAAGTAGTTACTGAAGGTAAAGTACCAGCACCAAAAGTGCCCTCGTAATAGAAACTATCTTGCCATCTGTACACTAAGCTAAAGCCTAAACGCTTGTCTATACCGAAACCAGTATTAGAGAACGTAATATTTGTACGATATTTTGGTGTATTAAAGAAGGTAATAAAACCTGCTGGCACATCTGTTAATTCATCAGAATAGAAATTAGCTCCTACAGTAAAATTATTAGGTAACAAATAATCTAAAGAAATACCATAACCTCTAGTAGTCACTTTTCCAGTACTATTGGTAGAAACTTGATAAACTTTAGCTGCACCGCCTACAATTTGATACACGTTTGTACCACCCAGAAAATTATCATAAGACGCCGTATAACCATAAACATCAATTAATAATTTTTTAGCTATTAAACCTTTATAACCAATTTCATAAGAAGTTGCAGTTTCTGGTTTAAACTCACCAAATGTTGCTGGTGCATTTGTTCTCACATCATACACTGGTGCACTACCAAATACATAATTTCTTAATTGTGGCAAACCACCTAATAAGGTAGCAGCCCCAACGTTTAACTTGATCCATTGATTTTGGGTAGAAGGAAAACGGTAAGCTTGCTGATAAGACATCCGGATGTTTTGATCTTTAGCAACTTTAATTACTGCAGAAGCACGTGGTGTAAAACGACCAGCAAAATTTTCATTTTTATCATACCGACCAGATGCTGTCAACTTTAATACGTCATTAAATAATTTTTGAGACAATTGACCATAAACGCCTGTTTCTGCAATTTTAATTTTGCCAGCAGTATCAGCAAATAAAGTTCCTTCTGAGTTCAAACGATATTCTTTATAGTTACCTCCAACTAAAAATTCTGTACCAGTTTTTGCAAGACCAAAAGCATCGGTTAAATTATATTGACCTTCGTACATATACAAAGAGGTTTTATCGACAAATAAACCGCCGCCTTTAGAGATTGGTGTCGTAATTACTTTGTTAAACAATGCGTTATCTAATAGGTTACCTGTTGGTCTACCTACATCAGCGGTTGCTCTAGCTGCTGCATGAGCCATGGCATCTGAAGCGCCGCCTAATCTATTTGTTAAATAAGCTTGTGTATATTGACCAAACCAAGCAGAACTTGGTTTCCAAGCTTCATTA
>JAYWCY010000535.1:0-2978 GCA_043780175.1 Chitinophagales bacterium | reverse complement strand
CACTGCAAAAAGTAGTTGTCCCATTAGCAGTAATTGTTGGTGTAGGTTGAATTGGCAAAAATGAACTTACTATAATCTCGTTAGAAATCGCATTACAGCCAGCACCAGTATTAATTTGTATTGCACGATATTTACCATTATCGGTAACATCTAAAAATTGATTGGTAGCACCAACAATATCCAATCCATCTTTTTGCCATTGTACGCCACTCGCAGATGATGTAATTCTAAAATTAGTACCAATACATACTGGCAAAGCATGGGTACTTTCGGTAATTATTGGACCTACAATATTTGTTACATTCACAGTAATTTGATTTGAGTAACCAGGACATCCTGTAAGTGGCGTGTACTTAATACGATAATTACCACCAACGGTAGCTGTGTAAGTTTGCAAATTTGCATCTAATATATTAATGCCATCTTTTTGCCATTGCAAATTACCTGCATCAGATGAAGCAAGTACAACACTTTGGCCATTACAAAAGCTGGTGTTTCCTTTTGCCGAAATAACAGGTGCCACACTCTGTGCTGCTATGGTAACTGTAATTGCATTCGTAGTAAAAACGCTTGCATTTGAGAGTGTAACAGCCAATGTATAAATACCTGCAACTTTTGCCGCATAAGGAATTTTAGTAGCCCCAGAAATAGTAACGCCATCCTTTTGCCAAACATAACTTAGCGCATCGCTAGGTAAATTATTGACACCTAATAAAACGCTATCATATAAGCAAATATTTACGTTTGAGTAAGCATAAATTGTAGGATCTGCCCAATCGTTTACAGTATAGCTAGCAACAACAGTATTAACGATGCTTTCAGGTGCAATGGCATCTTGCGCTTTGGTAATATAAGAGGCAAATATTAGAGAGAGACAAAGGATAATTTTTTTCATACTAGATTTAATTGCGCTGAACAGTAATCGCCAACCAACCCTACAACGGATTTTGCACACAGTATCTTTTAATTAATTAGTAATTATTTGTGTACTAATCATTCGTTTTTAGATACTTAAAGCAGCAGTTACGCTTCATTTTACCAATAAAGATAATTAGGGCAATTGAAAAAATAGGTATTTTAGTTGAATACCACTTGTTTAAGGGGGACAACTTGTGAATGACCATCGGATGCTTCGTATGCAAAAATCTTTCTTAATTAATAACAATTGATAAAAGCCCGTGTTATACATTACATTCATAAATTTAAAAAAACAAAATATCATGAGTATTTCAATTGGCCTACAAGCCCCAGATTTTACATTATTCGATAGCGATAAAACCTCAGTAACTTTATCTGAATTAAAAGGTAAAAACGTAGTTTTATTGTTTTTCCCATTAGCTTTCACAGGTGTTTGCACTGCTGAATTATGTAATATAAGAGATAATATTGCTACGTACAACAGCACCAACGCTGTAGTTTTAGGTATTTCGGTAGACAGTTTATTTACACTTGATAAATTTAAAAAAGAGCAAAACCTTAATTTCCAACTATTAAGCGATTTTAATAAGGAAGCCTCTAAAGCTTTTGAGGTCTTATACGAAACCTTTCCTGCATTTGGTATGCAAGGCGTTAGTAAGCGTGCTGCTTTTGTAATTGATGCTGAGGGCGTTGTTAAATATTCAGAAGTGTGTCCTACACCAGGCGACTTACCAAGCTTCGAAGCTATTCAAGCCACTTTGTCAAGCTTAAATTAGTTTTAATAATTATATTAAATACGATTATTGCTGCGCAAATTAATTTTAACACAAAATAAGAATGATTACGTAGCAATAATTTGTTTATAAAAAACGTTTGCTTAGCTTTGTTGTATCAATCTTTTCGATGAAAAAAATATACTTACTATTTATTATACTAATTACAATAACAACTGGCAGTTTCGCCCAGATGATTGTTGGTACCAGTAATAATATAGAAGTGGCTATCAAAATTACGCGTTTCTACCCAAATCCTGCTAATTCTACTATAAGTTTCGAATTTGATAACGTGGATAAATCTTATACTTTTCAGATTTATAATTTTTTAGGTAAAAAAATGGCTGACGAACCAATTAGTAATAGCAAACTGAGTTATAATTTAGAAAACTACTACCGTGGCTTATACATCTTCCAAGTAAGAGATAGAGGTGGAAATATTGTAGAAAGCGGTAAGTTTCAGGTCGTTAAATAATATGTTTAGGTCTGGAGAACTATTTACCTAAACCCATTTTTACTGCTTATAGTAATTATATATTATATCTTCTTGTACACCAAATAATCGTAGCCCATTAACTCAAAATGTTCTTGTACATTAAAATCAAATTGCATTTCTGAAAATACATTTACAAATTTACCATGTAGCCATTTGTGTTCTACTGTCAGTTTTACCTTGTCTTCGCCAGAAAAATTAAGAATAACCAACAGGACTTCATCATTAAAATATCTTAAATAAGCCATCACCTTATCATTATTAGTGGGCAAGTTGAAGGTTTCGCCATTAGCTATTGCAGTAGTTTTATGCAAGCGTAGCAATGTTTTGTAAAACTGATGTAACTGTGGTTGAGGTTGCCAATTTATCTGGTCTTTATCAAAAAAATGTAAGCGTTTTAAATTTGGATTTTCTTGCCCACTATATATTAATGGTAAGCCATTACTCCAAGTTGCAGTAAATACTGCAAAAGCTTTGGCAGCATCGCCATATTTTTCATATTCGGTACCATTCCAACTATTTTCGTCGTGATTACTTGTAAAGAATAACTTTTTCGCCCCTACAGGATATTGCGAATAACTGTGTAGTACATTGTAAATCGCATTAATATCTGCTTCATTTTTAGCAAATTTTTCGCTAGCATGCATAAATGCCCATGCATAACTCACATCATATACTTCATGATAAGCTACCTCTTCGCATTCTGCTAACCAAAATAAAGGTTTTAATGCATCACATTGCTCTCTGGCTTGTATCCAAAAGTCAAGCGGTACCAAGTGTGCCATATCGCTTCT
>JAYWCY010000534.1:0-3908 GCA_043780175.1 Chitinophagales bacterium | reverse complement strand
GGCGTTCGTTGTTGATCTGCCACTATTTTAATGGTTTTTTTAGCTTCTAAACTGGCTTTTACCCAATGTAAAAAAGTAGACCGCATACCGGGTTTTGCTTCGCCATAAATAAATACTGGTCGTACAATAGCAGCAACTAACCCACTTTCGGTAATTATTTTTTCTGCCATTAATTTACTTTCACCATAAAAATTTAATGGTGCCGGAACAGTCTCTTCATCATGTGGGCCATCATCACCAAATACAAAATCGGTAGATACATAAATTAAATAGGCATTGTTTTTTTTTGCAGCCTCTACTATTATTTCTGTTGCTGCTACATTTTGCAACAAACATGCAACGCTATCATTATTACAATCATCTGGCTTACTCATAGCTGCATTGTGAATAATAATATCAGGTTTTTCCATGCTTAATACGCTTAGAACTTCATTCTTTTTAGTCACATCAACCGATTGAAATTTTATAGATGGAAAACCTATTATTTTACATGTACCTCTGCTAGTGGCAACTACTTCAAACCCTTTACTAGCAAGATGTATACATAAATATTGGCCTAAAAAACCATTTGCGCCTGTTATTAAAACTTTCATAGTAAAACATTATCTTATCATTATAAAAAACGTACACGTTTGCGATTTTGTTTCAATTCCTTACATTTGCGACTTGCTGTTGTAAACATCAATCTTTTTTCCCCCTATTTTCAAGAAATGAGCAAGCACAAAGTAACAAGAATTGGAGTTTTAACATCAGGCGGAGATTCACCAGGCATGAATGCAGCTATTAGGGCAGTGGTAAGAACAGGTATTTATCATGGTCTTGACGTGTTTGGTATTAGACGTGGCTATAGCGGTATGATAGATAACGATATTTTTCAAATGGATAGCAGAAGCGTTGCTAATATTATTCAACGCGGCGGCACTATTTTAAAAACTGCCCGTAGTGCTGAGTTTAGAACACCAGAAGGAAGAGCTATTGCCTATAAAAATTTGAAAAGATTTGGTATTGATGGCTTGGTAATAATTGGTGGTGATGGCAGTTTTAAAGGTGCACAAACGTTTAGTAACGAATATGATATTCCTTGTATAGGATTACCTGGTACAATTGATAAAGATATAGCAGGTAGCGATGTCACCATTGGTTTTGATACTGCTGTAAATACTGCTGTAGAAGCCATTGACAAAATTCGTGATACGATGGATGCTCACGATCGTTTATTTATTGTAGAAGTGATGGGCCGTGATGCTGGTTATATAGCCTTACACAGTGGCATTGCCACAGGTGCAGAAAACATTGTAATACCAGAAACAAAAACTGATATAGAAGAATTAATAGCCAATCTTACAGAAAAAGAAAAACGTAAAAAATTGGTAAACTTAATTGTAGTAGCAGAAGGTGGTCAGTTTGGTGATGGTAACGAGCTTGCCAAAATTATTAAAGAGCGTATACCAAAAGCCGATGTTAGAGTTTGTATTTTAGGTCATATTCAACGTGGCGGTTCGCCAACTTGCGAAGACAGACTGATAGCAAGCCATATGGGTTATTATGCTGTAGAAAGCTTACTAATAGGACGGAACAATGTGATGGTAGGTGTCATAAATAATAAAATACATTATACACCACTTGATAATGCTGTAAAGCAAAAACAAACCATTGGTCAAGAGTGGATGAAGATTGTAAAAATATTAGCCAGCTAACTATTAGTTGGCTTTTTGTATTAAAGTATCATTTCAAAAAAAGCGTATTTCAAAAACAAGTTTATGAGTAAAAAAACTGAAAAAACGGTTGCCACTTCACCAGCATCTACAGAAAAACACACGTTACACAAAACAAAAATCGTAGCAACTGTAGGTCCTGCATGCGATTCATACGATCAATTACTAGAATTAGTAAGAGCCGGTGTAAATATTTTTCGCTTAAACTTCTCTCATGGTTCTCATGAAGATAAAGCACAAATCATCACACATATTCGTACTATAAACGATACATTAGGTTATAATATTTCTATTTTAGCCGATTTACAAGGCCCAAAATTGCGTGTTGGTGAAATTGAAAACAATGCGTTACCATTAGCCGTAGGCGATATTTTAACCTTTACTAATGAAAAATGTGTTGGTACACTAGAGAAAATTTATGTATCGTACCCGAACCTTGCAGATGATGTAAGAGTGGGCAATATCATTATGATTGATGATGGTAAAATTGAAGTAAAAGTAATAGATATCACGAAAGATAAACAAGTAAAAGTTCAAGTTACTTTAGGTGGTATGCTATCATCTAAAAAAGGCTTGAACTTACCAGATACTAAAATTTCTTTGCCAGCATTAACGGATAAAGATTTAGTAGATCTAGAATTTATCATTGAGCAAAAATGCGATTGGGTGGCTTTAAGCTTTGTAAGAAGCGTTAAAGATTTAGTGATTTTGCGCAGCAAATTGGATGAGAAAAAGAGCAAAACGAAAATCATTGCTAAAATTGAAAAACCAGAAGCATTGGTTAATATTCGTGACATCATTTTAGAAAGTGATGGTATCATGGTAGCTCGTGGCGATTTGGGAGTTGAATTGGCGGTTGAAAGAATTCCTTTGATTCAAAAAGAATTAATTCGCAAATGTATTCACCGTGGTAAGCCTGTAATTGTGGCTACACAGATGATGGAAAGCATGATTGACCGTGTAAAACCAAATAGAAGTGAAATTACTGACGTTGCAAATGCGGTACTTGAAGGTGCTGATGCAGTAATGTTAAGTGGCGAAACGGCTGCCGGCCAGCACCCTGCTTTGGTAGTACAAACCATGCGCAAAATTATTGCAGAAGTTGAAAATAAAGAATACCGCTACAACCGTGAAGATGATTTAAAACCACAACCACACTCACCATCTTTTTATAGCGATGCCATTTGTTACAATGCCTGTAAACTTGCTGCGGATGTAAAAGCAAAAGCGTTAATAGGTATGACACAAAGTGGTTACACGGCATTCTTTTTAAGTAGTTACCGCCCTGCTGCTCCTTTGTTTATTTTCACAAAAGAGAAAAGCTTGGTAAACCAGTTAAGTTTAAGCTGGGGTGTTCAAGCATTTTACTACGATGAAGAACGTAGCGTAGATGATATCATTAACGATCAAATAGCTATTTTAAAGGAAAAAGGCCATATTGCACCAGGTGATATTGTTGTAAATACAGGTAGTACACCAGTACACTTGCACTTACCTACCAATATGATTAAGATTACTACAGTAGAGTAACATAATTTAGTAGATATTTAAGAAAGCCCTGTAAACATTAGGTTTCAGGGCTTTTTTGTTATAGCATAATGGCGCAAAATGTGTCATTGGTTGGTTACATAATTCAACTTATTCTGCAAACAACTAACTTAGCCGCATAACTTTTGGGTATGCAAATCATTCAACAACTTGCGTTTATTATTCTTGCCTGTGTTTCGGTTTATTTTTTTTCTAAAAAGGCCGGCGAACTACGTAGAAATATTTTTTTAGGTAAAGATGAAGACTTAAGCGACAGTAAAAATCTCCGTTGGAAAAATGTGGTATTATTGGCTTTGGGGCAAAAGAAAATGTTTAAAAACCCACTAGTTGCAGTAATGCACCTAATTATTTATGCAGGCTTTATCATCATCAATGCAGAGGTTTTAGAGATAATGTTAGATGGTTTATTTGGTACACATCGTTTATTTGCACCCATACTTGGTGACTTATATCATTTTTTAATTAACTTTTTTGAATTTTTAGCCGTAGGTGTTTTTCTAGTTTGTGTCATTTTCTTATGTCGTAGAAATATCATTAAGCTAAAACGCTTTATCAGTAAAGATTTAGATGGCTGGCCACGTAGTGATGCCAATTATATTTTAATTACTGAAATAGTATTAATGAGCTTGTTTTTAACCATGAACG
>JAYWCY010000533.1:0-2779 GCA_043780175.1 Chitinophagales bacterium | reverse complement strand
TCACCACTTTTAGTGTATGTATGATTTAGTGGCGTTTGAGTTGTTTCGTGAGTCGTGCCATCCCCAAAGTCCCAATCATATTGCAATGAATTTTTTGGTGCTGCAGTATCAGTAGAAGTAGTATTATTAGTAAAACTGTAGACTGGTTGTGCATATTTTGAATATGGCGTTATTAAAGTAGCTACGAAAGCTGCTTTTGGATAAATTGCCACAGTAACTTGTAGTACCGCTGTTAGGTCAGTTTTGCCACCATTTCTATTGGTTACAGTTAATGTAGTATTGTACACACCACTACCCTTAAATATGTGAGTGGTGGTATTACTCGTAGTTGTTGAAGGATACCCATCTCCAAAATCCCAAGCATACGATAAATTAGGGCAAGCATCATTTACTGTAGTGGCACTACCATCAAATGTAAAGGTTGGTCTTGCATAAGTATCAGGTGTATAATTAGCTGCTAATACTGAGTAACGTGCATGTGGTTTTATTTGTATAACCACAATAGATGTCGTATCACTAACACAAGGTATTTCATCTATAATGCGCAGGGGTACATTGTATGTACCGCCACATGTGTAATGAAATGGAATTGGATTCGTTAAGTTAGAGCTAGTACTGTTACCAAAATTCCATTGCCAGCTACTAATAGCCAATTGATGATCATAAGAATCGTTGGTAAATGTTACTAAAGGATTCGCATATACATCACCGCCAAAATCTATATTGGTTTGATAATGCGCATGAGGATGTCCTAATTTTATAACATGTGTAATACTGTCTTTACAACCATTATCGGTACTTACCACCAATTTTACTGGATAAATACCTGCAGTATCAAATACAATTCTTGGGTTAATATAATCTATACTATCACCATCTCTAAACCTAATAGCATTGGTTGCAAAACTCCATTTATAATGCATTTGCCCGTTTGTAAGTGTACTACTACTCATGAATGAGAAATCCATACCAGGTGTAAAACAACGTTTTACTTCACCGCTTAAACTAGTGAGTGTTGTATTTAAATACAATAAAAATTGCGGGGCTGGTTTTGGATTTAGGGTAATTACTTGGGGTGTAGCATACACAGATTTTGAGCCATCACTTACTCTTAAGCGCACAATATAACTGCCAGAAGTTGCATACTGATGGTTTGGCGAATTACTTGTAGAAGTATTTCCATCACCAAAATCCCATGAGTAACTTATGCCTGCACCAATAGTAGAGCTATTATTAAACGTGTAATTATTGGTATTATCAAAACAACTACTTAGGGCAGTACCGGTTACTGAGAAATTGGCAATAATAGGTGCGCCAGATATAGTTACGGCAATAGTTTGTGTAATTTCAGACCTGCACCCCTTATCAGAAATAACAATCAATTTTACAGCATAGCTACCAGCGGTGGCATATATTTTATCTGGGTTGCTTGTTACAGCACCCGTACCATCACCAAAATCCCAAATATAACTGGTTATTGAACCAGCTGCTACGTTTGATGAGCTTTGAAAACTATAAGCATTACCATTACCTGTACCAGCATATACATTAAAAGAAGCCACAGGTATTGGTGATACACTTATAAATTGATCGGCACTAGTTGATGTAATACCATCTGTAACAGAAAGATTAACTTTAAAAATTCCAGCTACACTATAACTATGCGATGGTGTAGCAGATGTACTAGCAGTTCCATCACCAAAATCCCAAGCATAAGTAACATTACCGCTAATATTACTTGCTGTAAAAGTGAAACTATTATTGATAAAACAACTCTCAGCCTTTTGTCCGGTTGCAGGTATCGAACCATTTACTGAGATAATAGGTGTAGGTATATCTGCCGCATTTTTAACTGTTGATGAATTAGTTTGAAAGCTATACTTAGCACCAATTAAATTTTCCTGAACGTTGGTAAATGGGTTTAATTTTTGAGCATTTGAAGTGATGAATGTAGCAAAAAATACAATACAAGAAACAAGTAGATTTCTCATTTTCATATAACAATGGTTTTTAGCCTTTGGGCGTTCAGATTTGTGAGTCTTATAGAATAATATCTGTCAGGCTTTGCTAGAAGGATGTTGGATAGGATTCGTAAATAAGTTGTGAATATAGTTAAGTTTTTAATTTTTTAACAAAAATTTTACGAAATAAACATACACATTATTTGCAACTTGATTTATTTCAAGTCGTATCAGCAGTTTTAAAGTATAATTATACGATATCTTTTTGGAAGCTGATTTTTAGTTATATAACTTAACGCTTTAACCCAACGCATTTTTGAAATCTATTTCCCCAATTGTAACACCAACATGCGTTTAGCTGCAATACTAAATTGGCTACCTAAATTAGCATTGGTTAGCACATCTGTTGCTTTGGCAAAACCATTGGTACGTTCGGTGTAAGTGTTAAAATCTACCGTTTTATCTTTTTCACTAGTATTCATAACGCACATAATGGTTTGGTTGGCATCGTATCTAAAATACACATACAAGCCATCCTGTGGTAAATACTGCATCAACTTACCAGTTTTTAAGGCAGATGATGTGAGGCGATACATGCCTAGATGTTTTACTAAATCTTGTACCAATTTTTCATCTGCACTTAAGCCTGCGCCTGTAAAGGCACTCTTTGTATCGCCTTGCCAGCCGCCTACAAAATCTGAACGCACCAAACCATCTGGGTTAGCTTCACCGGCCATTAAAACCTCTGTACCATAATACAATTGCGGGATACCTCTACAAGTCAACAACCACATCAAGCCTATTTTTTGCTTCTCTAC
>JAYWCY010000532.1:0-6442 GCA_043780175.1 Chitinophagales bacterium | reverse complement strand
ATAGAGAATAAATACTTACATACCAGCTTTGATGGCTTTGAAAAATTAGAAGCACAATACGATATTAGTACAGATGAAGATGCCTTGCCAGTAGTAAATAGTACGAAGCATGCATTGTTTAAAATCAAGTCAAAGCAATCAGATCATTTTGTACAATATGATGCAATCACAATTTTACTTAGAACAATTGCCATTTTATTATTTGTAGTGGTATTAAACCGTGCTAGCTTACAACTGGTAGCAGATAAAGGATTTGTATCTGGCTTTACCATATTGATTTTTACGGTAATTATATTGCGCTTTGCAACATATGTTTTGCCTTTCCCCTTTCAGTTTTCAAAGCTTGGTTTGTTCGATCCTTCCGTGTATGCCTCCAATACAATTCATCCATCACTTGGTCATTTGTTAATTAATTCGGTATTGGTGTTCTGGCTGATTAGCTATTATAAATTCAATAAACCAACAAAGTCCACCCCAAAAACAATATCAAGTTTACTAGCTTATAGTAACTTAATTGTGCTACTAGCGATTACATTAATAACAGCCAATGTAATACGCAGTTTGGTGTCAGATTCTAAAATTTCTTTTGATGTAACAAATTTTTTTAGCTTAAATATTTATAGTGTTATCAGCTTTATAATACTTGGATTTTTAGCCCTATCATACTACCATTTATCGCATATTTTTGTAAAGGCAGTTATAAAAAACAACTTGCCTGTTTTAAACCAACTATTAGTAATTATTGTAGTTGGATTTATCTATTTAACACTTACTTTAAATTCGCAAAGCACCGTCACCAGTCTTATTATTATCTTGTGGTATTGCTTATTTATTTGGGTAGTAAATTGGCGTAAAGAAGATGTAGAATTAACGATTCTTAAATCTTCTTTTTTTATTTTTTGGATGATGTTCTTGGCTGCTTCTTGTACCGTATTGGTAAGTTCGCAAAACAAACTGGTAGAGTGGGAGCAAAGGAAAAAAATGGCAGAACGTTTGTCCAATCAAAGCGACCCAAACGGCGAAAATTTATTAGCTATAGCGATGGCCAATGTTGACAATGAAGCCATGGTAAAAAACTTTGATCGATTTCAATTTGAGTATACTAATAAGTTTATTAAAGATAGTTTATTAGGTGAAAATTTCTCTGGCTATCTCAATAAATTCGATACACGAATTTACACCTTCGATTCGCTGTACAAGCCTTTGTTTAATGATGATTCTACAAGCTATGCAATACTAAAATCGATAGCACTAAGTAAAGGCAAACATGCAATAATGCCAGGATTATATACCTATCAAAATGCAGATGATCAACTCAATTATTTATACGAAAAAACAATTGAAAAAGCGGATGAAAAGTTAGGTTATTTATTTGTTGTTGTAAAGCCCAAACGGTACAAAAGCGAAGCATTATATCCTGAATTGTTTAAACAAGTACAAGACCTTGCAATAGACTTAAATACCAATTATTCTTTTGCCGTTTACATTAATGGTAAAATGGTTAATAGGATGAATAATTATGATTTTCCCACGCAGTTAAATACTAAAGAGCTAGCACCATACGAGTATAAAAAAATTAAAGCAAATGGCTATACCGAGTTGTGGTATAATGCGGGCAATATGCGCCAAATTATCATAGCAAGGCAAGATGCCGGTTTAATAGAAGTAGCCACTTTATTTGCTTACTTATTTTTTGTATTTCTAGCATTGGTTTTTTTCTTTCATATTAGTGCCTATTTATTGAGTACTAGGCTTACCAAGGCATCTATTAGGCAACTTCTACAGTTTAATATTCGTTCGCAAATTCATACTACCATCATTTTTATCAGTTTATTTTCTTTTGTAGTAGTGGGTGTTGCTACGATTTCATTTTTTATCAATCGGTTTAATAAAACAAACGAAGACAGGCTTTCAAAAATCATCCAAGTAATGTCTAACGAGATTGGACTAAAAGTGAAGCAAATTCGTACCCAAACTGACTTTGATGATGCATTAAATATTTACGATGTTGGCTTTGTGAACGACTTAGAACGAAAGCTTACTGAGGTAGCAGAAGTGCATAATGTAGATGCTAATTTTTTTACAGCTAATGGTAGTTTAATCGCATCTACACAACCATATATTTACAACAAGTTGTTGCTAAGCGATAAAATGAATCCAATTGCTTATGCCGCTATACGCTACAACAAGTTAAGCCGCTATATTCAACAAGAACATATTGGCGAACTAAACTATGTAAGTATTTATCAACCAATTATTGATGATGATGGACAGGTTTTTGCCTACTTAAATATTCCGTATTTAAACTCTCAAATAGAACTTACACAAGAGATTTCTAACTTTATAGCAACACTACTAAACCTGAACGCCTTTGTATTTTTATTGGCTGGTGCTATTGCTTTTTTATTAACAGAGCGTATTGTATCGTCCTTTAAAGCTATTGCCGATAAAATGCACCAAGTAAGTTTAAGTAAGCAAAATGAAGTAATTATTTGGCATAAAAACGATGAAATTGCACCGCTTGTAAACGAGTACAATGCCATGGTAAAAAAGCTAGAACAAAGTGCTGTTGCCCTTGCAAGCAGCGAAAGGGAAGGTGCTTGGCGCGAAATGGCAAGACAAGTAGCCCACGAGATTAAGAACCCGCTAACGCCAATGAAATTAAGCATTCAATATTTACTACGAGCCATAGATAATGATGCTGCCAATACCAAAGAATTATCTAAAAAAGTAGCGGCCACTTTGGTAGAACAAATAGATCAATTAGCAAGAATTGCTGGCGACTTCTCACAGTTTGCCAATATTAATAATGTACACTTAGAAACCTTTGATGTGTGTGATGTATTATCATCTGTTATTGCTTTGTACAAGCATACAGATGATGTAACGATAAATTATGACACTACAGCGGGACATTGTATGATTTCAGCAGACAAGTTGCAGCTAAACAGAATATTTACCAACCTTATTAAAAATGCTATTGAAGCCGTTGATGGGTTAGAAAAAATGGCGATGATACATGTGCAGGTATTAAAAAATCATCATCAAGTGATTATTAATATTACCGATAATGGAAAAGGTATTTCGGAGGAAGCGCAAAACAACATATTCACACCAAACTTTACCACTAAAAGTTCAGGTACTGGTTTAGGTTTAGCAATTTGTAAAGGTATTGTAGAAAATGCCAATGGTACGATTGGCTTTACCACTCAAACCAATGTAGGTAGTACGTTTACAGTTACATTGCCGCTGGTAGAAAATAATTTATAATATTTGGCAAAACTTAAGTCGTTTACCATTTGGGCTAAATATTAAAATACTTGTAGCCATTTGCATGGGTATATCAATGTGTTGCAGGCGATTAAAGGCAAGTTGCATATGGAAAATAAGAATTAGGATTAATCATTGTAGACTAAAAATGAGCTGTAGTTAAATTAAGAACTAAACTTTAAACCAAAAGGCTAATACAATTACTAGTATCATTAAAATATTGACTAATATTGGAATCACCCATTTTGCGCTGCCAGTAATAACATAAAGATTAAGTGGTTTACCAGTTTCAATATTGTACAGTTGTCTACCTTTTTTACTAAATAGCCACCTATATTTATTGTAAGTAATATAAATATCAAACCCCAAGGCGAGTAAAATGCCCAAGTGAAAGCATAACAACAACAAAACATTAATAACATACCAAGCCTGATGCAAACCGCACTTTTTTTCATGAGCTAGTCTTTTAAATTGCTATAAATGTATATAAAGTTAAGATTGTAGCACATAAAAAACATATTCAAATAGTATCAATTTCGATACTGGTGCTCGATATTAGTGTTTCATAGTTGTGGGTAGTTTCCAAGAGGTCACAGGTAAGATTAGACTATTTATTTCAATAAAATGGAGTCGATGTGATCACAAAAAAAGGGCCGCTATGGAAATAGCAGCCCAGCTCATCGATGTAATTACCATTTAAATAAAAAACCGAGTTTAAGAACCAGAGATAAGACCAGTTTTCTTCAACAGTCTTCTATTATCTCGCTTGTGCATAAAGTTGTAAACCAAAGTATAAATAATTGGTAAAATAAGTAATGTAAGAATAGTAGAGGTGATTAAGCCACCAATCACTACAATGGCTAATGGTTTCTGCGTTTCACTACCAATACCAGTTGATATGGCCGCTGGTAATAAACCAATGGCTGCCATCAATGCCGTCATTACTACAGGGCGTACTCTAGAAATAACACCTTGTAAGATGGCTTGATCTAATGGCATTTTCGCATTTAAATTTTTTCGAAATACACTAATTAATATCACACCATTTTGAATACAAACCCCAAATAATGCGATAAAGCCAATACCTGCACTAATACTAAAATTGATGCCTGTAATGTGCAATGCTAGAATACCACCAATTAATGCAAACGGTACATTTAAAATAGTAAGTAAAGCATCTTTTACATTGCCAAACGTGATAAAGAGAATTAAGAAAATAGCCAGTAAACAAAGTGGTACTACATTAGCCAATGTAGTAGTGGCACGTTGTTGATTTTCAAATTCGCCATTCCAACTTAGTTTATAGCCATGCGGTAGTTTTACAGCCGCCTTTACTTTAGCTTGTGCTTCGGCAATGGTGCTACCTAAATCTCTTCCACGTACCGAGAATTTCACAGGAATGTATCTGCTATTATTATCTCTGTACACAAATGCTGGACCGGTTAAAGTTCTAATATCGGCTATCTCTTTTAGTGGAATTTTAGAGCTATCCTGAGTAGGAATCATGAGCTGCTCAATCTTATCTTCCGAATCTCTAAAATCTTTTTGGTAGCGAATTCTAATATCAAATTTTCGTTCATTTTCATACAACTGGCTAGCTGCTTTACCACCAATGGCCATTTCTATCACCGCTTGTGCATCGGCTACGCTTACGCCGTACAATGCCATTTTTTCTTGGTTCAATTCAATTCTAAATTCTGGCTGGCCTAGGTTGCGCAATACACCTAAATCTTCAATACCTTGAATTTTACCAAGTGTACTTTGTACTTGATTAGCTAGGCTATCAAGCACTTTAAAATCTTTACCAAAAATCTTAACGGCAAGCGATGCAGGCACACCAGCCACAGCTTCTTCTACGTTATCTCTAATTGGCTGCGAATAATTGAGTAGTAAGCCTGGAATTTTACGCAATTGCTGGTTCATACTATCTACTAATAAATCAGTCGTTAAGCCTTTACGCCACTCGTCTTTTGGTTTTAAATCTACTGCAATTTCTACGTTAAAAAAACCTTTAGGATCTGTGCCATCATTGGTTCTACCTATTTGTGCCAATGTGTGTTTTACCTCGGGAAATTTGCGAATCATCTCAGTCATTTTATCAGAAATGATTTTCGATTGCGACAGCGATGCACTCATTGGTAATTGCGATTTTACCCACAATGCACCTTCATCTAATTCAGGTAAAAATTCGCTACCTAAAAACTTGGCCGAGAAAAAACTTAATGCCATAATAATTACTGCAAGTAATACACTTAGCCTTGGTACTCTAATGGCTTTCTCAAATAAGAATTTAATGCCATTTTCAAAAAAACTAACTACTGGATTGTGTTTTTCACGCACATTTTTGCGAAGCAAAATACTTGATAAAGCAGGTACTAATGTAAGCGTAAATAAAAGTGCTCCCAGTAAGGCAAAACTTAGCGTATACGCCAATGGTGAGAACATTTTGCCCTCTACTTTTTGGAAAGCAAAAATTGGTATTAAACAAGTAATAATAATAATTTTTGAGAAGAAGATGGCTTTACCCATTTCTGCACCTACATTTTTAAATAAACCCAGTTTAGCAAGCTTGTTAAATTTTTCCATCCCTACTTCTTTGGCTTTATGGTCTAGTGCTACAAATAAGCCTTCTACCATTACCACAGCACCATCTATGATGATACCAAAATCTATCGCCCCCATCGATAATAAATTAGCCGTCATGCCTTTTAATCGCATACACATAAACGCAAATAGCAAAGACAGCGGAATGATAATACTTACGGTTACGGTAGTGCGCCAATCGGCCATAAATAGTAGTACAATACAGGTTACCAATACAATACCTTCAATTAAGTTATGAATAACGGTATGGGTTGCAAAATCCATTAAGGTGGTACGGTCGTAAAATGGCACTAGCTTTACATCTCTAGGTAAAATATCTTCGTTAATTTCCTTTACCTTCTCATGAATTTTTTCTAGTACTTCGGTTGGATTTTCTCCTTTGCGCATTACTACAATGCCTTCAATAACATCGCTGGTGGTATCTTTAGAAACAAGCCCCAATCTTGGTTTGCCTGTCTCTTTAACTTCGGCCAAGTTGCGTACTAAAATGGGTACACCATTTTTTTGAGTAACAATAATGTTTTGAATTTCGCTAATATTATTTAATAAACCAATGCCACGCACCACA
>JAYWCY010000531.1:0-2238 GCA_043780175.1 Chitinophagales bacterium | reverse complement strand
CTTCTATCAAAAGAAGTTAAACCGCCCAATATAATACCTACTTGATATTGCTTACCCACTAATAGCTCAGGCTTTGTTATTTGCCAAGCATGTAAAACTTTAAAAAAAATAAATGGATTTGAGAATACAATGGTAATAGTAACAATGGCAATCAGTAATCTCTTTTTTAGCTTTTTATTTTTTACAATTAGATAAGTAATACATAATAAAATAACCCAGTTAAACGGTACTATTAAGAAGAACAATAATTTTGAAAGGAAGAAGAACATATTATTTTTTATTAAATGCGTTACTTATTGTTAGTGTTTTGCTACCAGCAATGTAAGTATAAAATCCTTCGCCACTTTTTATCCCTAATTTACCAGCAGTTACCATATTTATCACTAAAGGGCAGGGTGCATATTTGGGGTTGCCAAAACCATCTTTTAACACATGTAAAATACTTAAGCAAACATCTAAACCAATAAAATCGGCCAATTGTAATGGCCCCATTGGATGTGCCATGCCCAGTTTCATAATGGTATCAATGTCTTCTACACCAGCAATATCCTCATATAAGCTATAAATGGCTTCATTAATCATTGGCATTAAAATTCTATTGGCAATAAAACCAGGATAGTCATTTGCCACACAAGGTATTTTTTGTAATTGCCGGCTCAGTGTAGTAATTATTTCTGTAACACCAGTGTTAGTTGCATAACCATTGATAATTTCTACTAGTTTCATTACTGGCACAGGATTCATAAAATGCATACCAATTACCAACTCTGGTCGCTTAGTAGCACTGGCAATTTTTGTGATAGAAATAGACGATGTGTTAGATGCAAGGATGGCATTTGCAGGTGCAAAAGTGTCTAATTGTTTAAAAATAGCAAGCTTTAGTTCTATATTTTCTGTCGCTGCCTCTACCACTAATTCTGCTTGTTTTACACCTATTTCAATGCTGGTTTGTGTGGTAAGGTTGGCAAGGGTTTGTAACTTCTGTGCCTCTGTAATACTACTTTTTGCAACTTGTCTGTCTAGATTTTTAGAAATTGTAGCGATAGCTTTGTCAAGTTGTATTTGATTGACATCAATTAACGTTACTAAAAAACCATATTGTGCAAATACGTGTGCAATACCATTACCCATTGTACCCGCACCAATCACGGAAATATATTTCTCTATCATACAAGCAATTTTTTACAAATTAACAACCGAATTTTAGATTATAACAAATAATAAAGGCAACCCATCAGGTTGCCTTTATTAAACATATGTTAGAATAAGAATTAGCTAAATAAACCACCCTTTTTCAAGGTTTTTGTGCCTTCCCCAATTTTAAAGCCATTGTGAAATATTTGAATTTTATAATCACCTACTTCATAATTGCCACCTTCCTTATTTTTATTAAAACTAACTGGTAAGCGTTTGCCTTGCTCATAATTGACTTCTAACTTTTCAGTATATTGTTTGTCACCAGCATCTCTAGTAGTAAATGTTGTGCCATTTGTAATTACTTTGCCATCTGGCGCAGTCACTACAATATACAATTGTTTAGTGCCACTTGGTGCTACACGGTTTTCATCAATATCAAACGAAAAGCGCAATAAATCAGCACGTTTTGCAGTAGTAGTTTCTTTTTCTTTACCGCTACTTTTTACTTTAATGGCTGCAATTGCAAGGTTTGATGCATGTAGGGTGGACGCTAAATCTTCTACATTTTTCTTGGCAGCATCTGTAGCCGCAAGATTATCTGCAATGATTTGTTTTTCGGCAGATAATTGTTGCTTATCGCTATTTAGTTGTGTATTTGTTGTTGTTAGTTGTTGATTTTCGGCTTTCGCTTTTTCCAAATCAGCAAACAAATTATCAATCTTACCATTTAACTCAGCAATCATACCTTTTGCTTGTTTTAACTCAATATCTGTGGCATTTTTCTTCTTTAATATGCCATTGATGTTTTGTTTCAACTTAATGATATCACTATTTTTTTCAGCTAATGCACCCTCTAGTTTTACATTGGTGCCAGCCATAGAATCTAGTTTAGCAGATGCTTCATTATACGATTGCTGAATCGAATCTTTAGCACTACTAACATTTTGATTTTGTGTTTTTTGGGCGGCAATTAGCTCTTTCGTTTGGCTTTTATCATAAATAATATAGCCCCATGTTAATAATAATGCACCAATAAGAATACCGTATATTGCTTTACGGTTATCTTTAGGTTGTTCTTGAAATGTTTGCGGTGTTGCAGTG
>JAYWCY010000530.1:0-2062 GCA_043780175.1 Chitinophagales bacterium | reverse complement strand
CTTAAAATAGTAACTACCGACAGCTTTGATAGGGTAGTGTGTGCGTTTATAGATTTGAAGTATCCACGACAATTTAATTTTGGTGCTGCAAGTAATTTTAGTTTCACATTAGCGGCTTCGCCAAACGGTAATTTTTTAAACATTACCAACTTTAGTGCTGGTGCTGCTGCACCTGTTTTGTACGATATTACCAACAATAGTCGCTATGTAGCCAATACGGCAACAGCTGGGATTATAAAGTTTGCGTTACCTGCATCTACCACCGAAACAAATTTTATTTTGGTAAGTGAAGATGCCAGTAATATCAATACTGTTAGCGGGTTGCAACAACGCAATTTTATCAATTTTGCTACTGCGGCTAACCAAGGTGATTACTTGATTGTTTCTAATAAATTATTAATGACGGGTGCTAATCCTGTAGAGCAATACAGACAGTATAGAGCTAGTAGTGCTGGCGGTGGTTTTAATGCCAAAGTGTACGATATTGATGAATTGGTAGATCAATTTGCCTACGGCATAAAAAAACATCCATTAAGTATTAAAAACTTTATTCGGTATGCCAAAGCAAATTTTAGCAAGCAGCCCAATTATGTATTTTTAATAGGAAAAGGTGTTACTTATGATGCTTATCGTGCCAATGAATCATCCCCATTTGCCGATAGATTAAACCTTGTACCAACTTGGGGCTGGCCAGCTAGTGACAATTTATTAGTGTCGGCAGATTATAATCCAATACCTTCTATTTATGTTGGTAGATTATCTATTGCTGGCACCCAAGAACTAACAGATTATTTGCAAAAAGTAAAAGACTTTGATTTACAGGCTTTGTCTGCCAATCAAACCATCGCCAACAAAGCTTGGATGAAACAAATGGCGCACGTAGTAGGTGCAGATGATGCTGGTTTAGATGCTTTGCTAACATATTATCTAAAAAATTACGAAAATATTATACGTGATACTTTGTACGGCGGTACTGTTACGAATTTTAATAAAACTAGCACTGCGGCTGTATCTACCACTAGTGCACAAATGAGTAATTTGTTTTCTAATGGCATCAGTATGCTCTCATACTTTGGGCATTCGGCTGCGGCTGCATTAAGCTACAATTTAAATGACCCACAAGATTATAGTAATACTGGTAAGTACCCTATTTTCTTGGTAAATGGTTGTAGCGCAGGTAATTTCTTCGACTTTGATACCACTAGAACTTTCTTAATTACATCCTTAGCAGAAAAGTTTGTATCGGCTCAAAACCGTGGTGCAATTGGGTTCATCGGTAGTACACATTTTGGGCTAACGTCTTATTTAGATACATATTCTACTGGCTTTTATAGGTCACTAGCCAATGCAGGTTATGGTAAGCCAGTAAGCAAAAATATTATTGATGGCATTATCGCATTAAAAAATTCATCTGCAAATTTTTCAGATTATTTTGCTAGAATACATGCTGAAGAATCGGTGTTAAATGGCGATCCAGGCATTGTTATTTATGCTGCTGCCAAGCCCGATTTTGTAATAGAAGATCCGCAAGTAAGTATCACCCCATCAGTATTATCAGTTGCCGACAATCAATTTGCCATTAAAGCCTATTTATACAATATTGGCAAAGCCACAGGCGATTCTGTAAACGTGCTTATCAAACGCCAGTTTCCTGATGGAACACAACAAATTATTTTTAACAAACACATTAAAAGCGTAAGGTATATCGATTCTTTGTCAGTGCAAGTACCCATTGTGGCTTCTAGAGATAAGGGCAATAATAGTATAACCATTACAATAGATAGTGATAATAAATATGATGAATTGAGTGAATTGAATAATACAATTACTAAATCTTTTGTAATTTTTGATGATGCTGTTACGGCTGTGTATCCGCTCAATCATGCTATTGTAAATAAACCTACACTGAAAGTAATTGCTTCTACAGCCAATCCATTAAGCCTATTACGCAATTATGTAATGGAAATGGATACAACTGAATTATTTAATTCGTCGTTTAAAATTACCAAAAATCTGGCATCAGTTGGTGGTGTTTTAGAGTTTGATCCTAACATTACTTTTA
>JAYWCY010000529.1:0-2422 GCA_043780175.1 Chitinophagales bacterium | reverse complement strand
TGTTAAACAATGCTGCATCAAAACCCAAATCTGCGCCATAGGTTGTTTCCCATTTCAATAAAGGATTACCTAGTTGTGTTGGATGCTGACCTGGCTGTCCACCATAGGCAGCATCACCAGAATATAAATTTCTAGAAGCAAAGTCAGATAACCTATCATTACCATTACCAGCATAACCAGCCTTAAGCTTTAAGGTATTTAACCATTTAATTTTTCCAAAGAAAGCCTCTTCAGAAACTATCCAGCCACCTGATATGCCATAAAAAGTTGCATATCTATTATCTGCTCCTACTCTTGAAGAACCATCAACACGAACAGTTCCAGTTAATAAATATTTATTATTATACTTATAATCTACCCTAGAGAAATAAGATAGTACAGTACTAGATGTAGAAGACGAACTCGCACCAGTTTTTGATGCTGCATTTACTAGCTTTTTATAGGCATCACTCGGAAATTGTTCGCCAGATGCACTACTGAAATCGCTTTGGCGAGAAGTAAAAGCAGTACCTAAAACAGCACTTAAACTATGCTTTGTTCCAAATGTATTTTTATAAGTAAAATAATTATTGGTAGTATAATTTAATACTTGTGCTGTTAAGTAATTTCCTGAACCATTGGGTACACCAGAATTTCTACGAGTTAATTTACCATTGTAAGTTTCTTCAACTTGGTTTAATTGATCAAGTCCAAATTCGGTTCTAAAAGTCAAATGTTTTGAAAACGAAATATTAGCATAGGTTGTACCAAATGTTCTATTTACAAAAGTGTTATAGCTTGCATTTTGAACACTTAGCATTGGATTATAATATACAGGGAAGTTGGTATTTGGATTGCCTGTAACTAAATCTAAAGCACCACTGGTTAAGCCAGTTCTAGGATCGATTATTGGTGTTATTGGTGATAACGCAATAATTTGCAATGGGGTAGAAAAAGCATTATCGTTAGATACTCTATAATTATAAGTTCTTGCAAAACTTAAATTGACACCTACAGTTAGCCAATCTTTCATTTGATGTTCTACACTAAATCTAGAAGAGTATCTTTTTAAACTATTTCTTACTATAATACCGCTTTGATCTAATACTTGACCAGATAAATAAAACTTAGTTTTTTCTGAACCACCAGATAAGTTTAGATCATATTGTGCAATAGGCGCATCTTGAAACGCAAGTGATTGCCAATCTGTATTAACTTTAGCGGTTTGCCAATCATTATTACCGCCAGAATATCTTGTAAGTCTACTATTAACAAATGCAGTGTACGCGGCATTATAACCTGCTAAAGAACTATAGGTACCAAAATTACCGCCCCCATTTAAAAAATCTTGATTAGCAGCACCTGCCCCAGCTTGAATAAAATAATCAACATATTGCTGCGCATTCATAAATTCTCTTTTACCAGTGGGTTTTTGAGAACCTGTGTACATGCTAAAGTCAATTTTAGAAGTACCAGCTTTGCCTTTTTTAGTGGTAATTAGAACCACACCGTTTGAAGCACTTGTACCATAAATAGCAGTAGATGACGCATCTTTTAATATTTGGATATTTTCGATATCGTTCATATTAAAATCGGCTAATGCATTGGTTGGAGATCCATTGCTCGATAAATTATCTGTAGTTACTGGAATACCATCAATTACGTACAAAGGCTCATTGCCAGCACTTACCGATGAGGTACCACGAATTCTAATATTAATACCCTGACCAAGTTTACCATTTTGTTGACTTACTTGTACGCCAGCAGCACGACCTTGAATGGCCGACTCAAAACTTGTTGCAGGAGTATTCGTAATTTCTTTTGATGTAACAGTTGAAATAGAACCAGTTACATCTTTTTTAAGTTTACTACCATAACCTACTACTACCACTTCAGATAAACTATTATCAGTTTCTGTTAATTGAATTAACAGATTACCTTTTGCAATTTTCACTTCAGTTGTAACAAATCCTACATAACTGATTTCTAAGGTTTTATCTGTAGGTGCTGCTGAGATTTTAAAAGAACCGTCATCGCCGCTGACCGTTACGGTATTTTTACCTTTTACTTTTACGGTAACACCTGCTAAAGGTGCCAACGTTTTAGAATCTGTAATTTTACCAGATACTGTTACTGTTTGTGCAAAAGAAGAGAGTGTTAACAACACCAAAGCACAAAACCCTAAGTAGAGTTTTTTTCTCATGAAAATTTAATTTTGGTTTGAAAATAATTACCTAAATCTTAAATGTTAAGCTTGGAAGGTGCACAAAATTTTCAGAAAAATAGCAACTTGTGAAAGTTTTTTAAATTAAAAATCGAGATTTTTATACAAAAGGGTATTTTTTAAGACAAGTGGTTCGAAAAAAATAGAAAGTATTTTATTGTACCAGTTAAAAATACAAAGAATTTCTTAGCGCCAACAAAGCTAAATTTAATATATATG
>JAYWCY010000528.1:0-3596 GCA_043780175.1 Chitinophagales bacterium | reverse complement strand
CTATGTAACATCGTTGCGTCGCACACTGCGGCGCAACGATGTTTTTGGAGCTTTTATTGTAGCGTAGACCTAAGTTCAGATTTGGTATTGTTAGTACAGAAAATAATATACTAAAGAAATAGGACAGGATTAAAAATTTTAACCAACTAAGTTTGTGAAGTCTGCGTTTTTGAAAAAAATGAAATACAATTTCTAATGTCTAGTCCTATATAAAAAGCGATTGCCATATTAACTGATGTGGGTGTAATAATGTAAAAGCATAAAACATAAGCTAGCACACTGGGAATGGTAACACCCCAGTAAACAAAGCCTACCTTAAGTTTTTTTTCAAAGATTTTGTAGCTTGGGTTTCCAATTCTTCAGATAATTTAGTACGGTTTTCAATGAAGCCCTTCATCATTATTGTAAAAAAGTATTCCACCAATCTTTTACTAAATACTTACTGGGTTTATAGAAACAAATAGTTTTATAAAATAGATTTTTTGCATGCTCATTTTTTATTAATATCTGCATAATCAAAAACCAAATTACAAAAAGTAATCACACCTGTCTTAAACGCAGCATCATCAATTATAAATTCTGGTGTATGGTGTGGTCCTGCTGTTTTAGGATCTTTACCTTTTGGCAACCCACCTAAAAAAATAAATAAACCGGGTACTTTTTGCGCAAAAAATGAAAAATCTTCAGCACCTGTAATGGCTGGTACAAGTAAAACATTGTCTGCCCCTGCCGATTTTTGTAAAGAAGGCAACATCGCATTTGTAAGTGCTACATTATTAAAAGTAACAGGATAATGTGATGTATAAGGTAACTCTACAACTGCCGTTGCATCTGCTGCTTCGGCTGTTTTTTCTGCAATCTGTTTAATACGGCTGTATATCAACGTTTCATCCTTATTGCTAAAAGACCGCACATCACCAAGCATTTCTACTTGTGCAGGAATAATATTAGAACGGTTACCCCCATTGATAGCGCCAACAGTTACCACAGCAGGATTTTCCGTAAGTTTCACATTTCTACTGACAATTTGTTGAAGGCTGGTAACGATTTGCGCAGCAACAAGAATCGGATCAACCGAAAGCCATGGTTGAGACCCATGACTAGGCTTGCCCTTTACTGTAATTTTAAAATCACCAACGCCTGCCATCGCCCCAGCAGGGTGATAGGAAAGTTTACCAACTTCCAACTCCGAGGCCATATGTAATCCAAAAATTACATCCACTTTTGGGTTGTCAAGTACGTCTTCTTTTACCATCAATTCGGCACCACCTTCTTCACCTTTTGGCACACCTTCTTCTGCTGGTTGAAAAATAAATTTCACTGTGCCTCTCAGGTCTTTTCTCATACCTGCCAAGATTTCAGCTACTCCCATCAATATCGCCACATGTGCATCATGCCCACAAGCATGCATTACACTTGTTTCTTTTCCTTCATAGGTAATTTTTACTTTTGATGCAAAAGGCAAATCATTTACTTCTTCTACAGGCAAAGCATCCATGTCTGCTCTAAGTGCTATCACAGAACCTGGCTTATCACCTTTTAAAATACCCACCACGCCTGTAACCCCTACTTTAGTTTGTATATCTATGCCCAACGATTGTAAATGTTTAGCTACAAGTTCAGCAGTACGAAACTCTCTATTTCCTAATTCGGGATGTTGATGAATATCATGCCGCCAAGCAATCACTTTTTGCGCTATTTTATCTGCATTTTTTGCAATAAGTTCACTATAATTATTTTTTTGTGCCGAAAGCTTAGAAGAAAATAAACTTATTAATGTGATAAAGGCCAGAGCTAGTTGTTTCATTTATGTTGGTTTACAATTAATCTGTTAAAGTACACAAATTAAAATGCGTTACAAAATGAAATTTACAGCCCATTTTTTACATTGGTTATTTATGACTTGTAATTTGGTATGCTTGTATTAGGGAATTATATGATAAAAATATAAGACGGAATTGCTAATTTAGATCTACAAGCATTATAAATAATTATTAGTAATAGGTTCGTTCCAAGTAATTTTAGCTATAAGGACGTTTTGAGCAACTTCTTTCTTTTCTTTAATCATTAAACCTCCAAAAGCAGTTGCACCTGCTCAAGAATAGTATTTATCATTGTGCCCTGCAAGCAAATATTGTTCTCCATTTTTATTTGGTTCCGATTTGTCGTTAAGCTTTTAAACCGCCTGCTTTGTCCATCTCATAATAATAATCGGTTGTCTTTTTCCTTTTTTCTTTTTCAAAATTTTAGTACAAATGCATATTTATTTATAACTTGCTCAGTAAATCAATCCCCCTAAATAATTACTAATAGTAGTTGTATACGTATTAGGTGGTATGGTTTTAGCAGGCTACTATAAAAATTACCAATAGTATGACCATTCAAACAATTATAACCTGGTTTACAATTATTATGTTTATTGCTATGATAGCCATCTTTGCATATAAAAGAAAGGCATCTAAACCATAAAGTATAGATGCCTTGTATTTTGTTAACAGGTTGTAAAATTATTCTACTTCAATAGCTGGTAACGGACTTTTTCTTGTAGGAATTACCATTTGCTCGTCTTCACTTAAATACACCCAAAATGCGTGTAACTCAAAAATATCACCGGGTACTTTCGTACCACCTTCTTCATTTGGTCTATCGTAATTACCCAATAAATTACCGTTATATTTTATTTCAGAAAGCTTTTCAGCGTGGGTTAGTGTCTTAAAATGTTCAATAGTCATATTGTGTAGGTTATAATTTGGCTGTAAAAGTATATAAATTACCAAGTAAAAATACGTTTGTGCCCATTTGGTTTTTAACAAATTATATAGTCTTTGTGCTAACCACTGGTTTCGGTTTTAAAATATAGGTACGATATATGTAACTATAAGTCTTAATGAAATATCTGACCAGCTTTTATATAGTACTATTTTTAGCCATTACAGCATCTGCGCAAACCCATATTAAAATATCTGCTGTTAGAGAAAATAGAAAAACCATTTTATATGCAGCCAATAGCGAGGCCTGTGAGGTATCGATAGTACTTCGGTTGCGGCTTACAAATTTAGCGGTACCGGATGGGTATTTAAATGTATTTGTAATTCCTGCGGGGGCTAAAATTTATAAACTAACAGAGCTTAAAGCCACGGCTAGTTATACACATGTTAGCTTTACGTTTGATAGTTATTTTGGCAATATAAATCAAGTAGTAAGTGATGAGGATAAAGTGTACGATTTGCCTTTTGAAAGGGGTTTGTCGTTTACTATTAACCAAGGGTATAATGGCAGTTTCTCTCATCAAAACGAAAATGCGTTAGACTTTGATATGCCCATTGGTACCAATATATTGGCTGCAAATGATGGGGTGGTAGTAGCTATTGTAGATACATTTATAGGTGCTTGCCTAGCTGTAGAATGCAAAAAGAAAGCAAATTATGTTTTAATACATCACAGTGATGGTACGTTTGGCTACTATGCACATATACAATATGCTGGCGCAAAAGTTCTAGTGGGGCAAGTGGTACACAAAGGTGATACGATAGCTGTAAGTGGTAATACTGGCTACACAAGAGGGCCACACTTGCATTTTGTATGTTTTGTGCCAC
>JAYWCY010000527.1:0-2951 GCA_043780175.1 Chitinophagales bacterium | reverse complement strand
ATTAAACTGGAATTTTAAAGATCCAACCATTGAATGGTTTAAAGGTGGCAAGTTAAATATTACAGAAAACTGTATTGATAGGCACCTAGAAACCATGGGCGAAAAGCCAGCCATCATCTGGGAGCCAAATAACCCTGAAGAAAGAACCCGTATTGTAACGTATAATCGCTTACACAAAAGGGTATGCCAATTTGCACAAGTATTAATTAATAACGGTGTAAAAAAAGGGGATCGAGTATGTATATATATGGGCATGGTACCAGAACTAGCTTATGCGGTATTAGGCTGTGCCAGAATTGGTGCCATACATTCAGTAATTTTTGGTGGCTTTTCTGCACAAAGTATTGCAGATAGATTGTATGATGCTGGTTCAGAATTTATAGTTACTTGTGATGGTGCTTACCGTGGCGAAAAAGTAATACCATTAAAAAGTGTGATTGATGATGCATTAATTGGCAACAGAACTGTAAAAAAGGTAATTGTGTATACACGTACAAGAACACCAGTATCTATGCTTAAAGGTAGAGATTTATGGTGGGAAGATGAAATGGAATACGCAGAACATCAAGTTGAAAAAGATGGTGTGGTAAGCTTTCCTGCAGAAGAAATGGATGCGGAAGATCCGTTATTTATTTTATATACAAGTGGTAGTACTGGCAAGCCTAAAGGCGTGGTACACACTTGCGGTGGTTATATGGTGTACACCAATTATACGTTTGTAAATGTGTTTAACTATCAACCCGGTCAAGTACATTTTTGTACCGCAGATATTGGTTGGATAACTGGTCATTCTTACATTGTTTACGGGCCATTAAGTGCAGGTGGTACTAGCTTAATGTTTGAAGGGATACCTACTTATCCAAATGCGGGTAGATTTTGGGATATTATAGACAAATACAAAGTAAATATTTTGTATACTGCTCCAACTGCGATTAGAAGTTTAATGGGCTTTGGTTTAGAACCTTTACAAGGTAAAGATTTATCATCGTTAAAAGTATTGGGTACTGTGGGCGAGCCAATTAATGAAGAAGCATGGCATTGGTACAATGAACATATAGGGAAGAAAAAATGCCCGATTGTAGATACTTGGTGGCAAACAGAAACCGGGGGCGTATTAATTAGCAATTTGGCCGGCATTACACCATCAAAACCAGGCTGGGCTACGCTGCCATTACCTGGTGTCCAAATGGTTTTAGTAGATGAAAGGGGTGAGATTGTAGAAGATAGTGATGCAGAAACTGCAGGTGGAAATCTGTGTATCAAAGCACCTTGGCCAGCTATTTTAAGAACTACTTATGGGGATCACGAACGTTGTAGAGTTAACTATTTTGCTACATATGAAGACTTGTATTTTACAGGTGATGGTGCATTGAGAAACAAGGATGGCTTTTATAGAATTACTGGTCGTGTAGATGATGTACTAAACGTAAGCGGTCATCGTATTGGTACTGCCGAAGTTGAAAATGCTTTAAATATGCACTCAGGTGTTATAGAAAGTGCAGTAGTTGGTTATCCGCATGATATTAAAGGGCAAGGCATTTATGCATTTGTCGTATTAGATAAAGTGCATGTGTCACATAGTGGCGATGAAACCCTCACTAGAAAAGATATTTTACAAACAGTAACTAGGGTAATTGGTGCTATTGCCAAACCAGATAAAATACAGTTTGTAAGTGGCTTGCCTAAAACAAGAAGTGGCAAGATAATGCGTAGGATATTAAGAAAAATAGCGGAAGGCGAAACCGAGAATTTAGGTGATACATCTACTTTATTAGACCCAAGTATTGTTGATGAAATAAAAGATAATAAGTTGTAAAACAGACAAATAATTATAAATAAACAAGTCCGATGAATTTCATCGGACTTGTTTATTTATAGACACAAAGCGTTACAATTTACTCACTATTGCACCAAGCTCTTTTACCATGTCACCTTCTTTGCCGTATTCTACTACACGACCAACTTCTTTGCCAGCTTTTAGTACAATAAAAGTTGGTACATTAGTAATGTTATATGTAACGTGAAGGTTATCCAATGTTGTCTTTGCTCTATCCACGGCTACAAGTGTAATACTACTTTCTGGGTAGCCACTTTGGTCTACTAATTTATAAAATTTTGGCAATAGATTTTGTGTGTCTTCGCACCACGTACCACCAAAAACTACAATTTTAAAATCGGTTTTATGTTGCTGAAATGCAGTGACAGCAGCCGCATCGGGCTTGCCATATTGCATGCTTTCTTTAAACCAAGCAAATGCTGTGTCATTTTCAAGCAGCGAACGATTAATGACACCTTTTAGCATTTTTTTGCCATTATAGTCTAGTACCTGATAGTTGTTTTGCATCTTTTTTGTTGATGAACAAGCTGTCATTAATCCAATAAAACTCAATACTATAAATAGTTGCTTCATAAATGTTATTAAAAATTAGGTACCTAAATTGGCTTTTAATTCTAGTAAAAAAGATCTGAATTTGGTTAATGATTGAACCACTTTAAAGTTGGTATCTGCTGCTTGCTTATTATTTTTTAGATATGTTTTTGCCCCCTCGATACTAAACTTGCGTTGCCTGATAAGGTGGTAAATTAATTCAAGGTTTTTAATATCTACTACTCTAAATAATCGATCCCCTTTTTTAGTTTTGCGTGGTTGTAATATGTCAAACTCGTTTTCCCAAAAGCGTATTTGTGATACATTTACATTAAACCAACCTGCAACTTCAGTAATACCATAATATAATTTTTTATTTAATATGTCATCGTCAGGTATGTTTATCAAATCAGCACTCGCTTCAATGTCTTTATGAGATTTTCTTCCTCGTTTATGCAGATTAGATATATATTCTGGTTCGGCACGCTTCAATTGTATTGGTGTTACAATTGCTGATGGCTTTATGTCTAATGTTTCTATTACATAAGTAGAAGTTGCGATAACTTGTGCCAACTCTCTTTTA
>JAYWCY010000526.1:0-4014 GCA_043780175.1 Chitinophagales bacterium | reverse complement strand
CCCAGCTTTTGCTTTTATCCTAACCATGTGGTTGTACGATGTTTCGTAGCCAAAACCGTGATTAATAACTACTCTATTACCAAAACCGCCACTATTAAAACCAGCTTCTTTTACCGTACCATCAGCGGTAGCATAAATAGGTGTGCCTTGTGGCGCAGTAAAATCGAGACCTGCATGAAACTTGGTTACTTTATAAACAGGATCTATGCGATAGCCAAAACCGCTGCCAATACGTGTTAAGTTTTTATTACTTACGGGTTGTATTGCAGGGATGGCAGCCAATAATTTCTCTTTATTTTTTACCATATTACCAATGTCTTTATAGCTTTTTTCCATAAAGGCAGTGCGTAGCGATAGATTGTTTAACTGCGAACCCATACTTTTTATTAGGTCATTTTCGCTTAATTTTTCTATCAAAATCACTTCTTTACTTTTCTCCATTTCGGTAATTCTGGCACTATCTGGTATGGGTGTGGCTTCAAAAATAGAGCGGTATACATTGTTATCTCTATTTTCTAGTTCATCCATTTGTAATTCTAATTGCTTGGTTCTTTCTTGCAATACGGCATAATCATCTTTTAAGTTGGCATTTTGCTCTTGTAATAATTTTTCATTTGCCGAAGGGAAATACCTGTATGCAATACTGACAATAATAAAAGCCGTGACTAATGCGGTAGCTATAAATGCAAATATTCTAAGCAGCTTTACTCGTAATGGCACTTCAAATTTCTCGTAGCGTAGCGTATGTGTGTTGAAGAAATATTTAATTTTTGTCATACTTGTTATATTTTTCGTCTGAACCTAGATTTTATAAGATTAAATGAATTTACAGGATATGAATACGGTATGCACATGTATCACTCTAATCCTAAAAATCGCTTAAATCATGGTTCAGACAACTTACCTTTACCGCCCTTAAAGGCAAACAAAGATAATTTTTATCAACAGTTAATCATCTTATAAAAATATTTCTCATACCCATGTCTACTGCCGAGCAAATAGTGCCAACAGATACACCAAAAAGCTTTCCAACATCTGCTGAAATACGTCAACAGTTTTTAGATTTTTTCAAATCTAAAGGTCACCAAATTGTGCCTTCTGCGCCTATTGTTATTAAAAACGATCCTACTTTATTGTTTACCAATGCAGGGATGAACCAGTTTAAAGATTATTTTTTGGGGAATCGTGTGCCAGAATCACCCCGTGTTGCCGATACACAAAAATGCTTGCGTGTAAGCGGTAAACATAACGATTTGGAAGAAGTAGGTGTAGATACTTACCACCATACCATGTTTGAAATGCTAGGCAATTGGAGTTTTGGTGATTATTTTAAAAAAGAAGCCATTGCATGGAGCTGGGAATTATTGACAGAGGTTTACAAATTAGATAAAGACCGATTGTATGTCACCATTTTTGAAGGCGATGCCAAAGAAGGCCTAGCAAAAGACGAGGAAGCTTATAATGAGTGGAAAAAAGTAATTGCCGAAGACCGAATTTTACTTGGGAATAAAAAAGATAATTTCTGGGAAATGGGCGATACTGGTCCGTGTGGCCCATGTAGTGAAATACATGTAGACTGTAGAAGTGATGCAGAACGCAAAGCCTTAAGCGGTGCCAGTTTGGTAAATAACGACCACCCACAAGTAATTGAAATTTGGAACAATGTATTTATGCAGTTTAACCGCTTGAAAGACGGTAGCCTGCAACCCTTACCAGCCAAACATGTAGATACAGGTATGGGCTTTGAGCGTTTAGTACGTGTAATACAAGGCAAGCAAAGCAATTACGATACAGATGTATTTACAGGAACTATTGCAGAAATTGAACGAATTGTAACAGCCCCCCCAGCCCCCCAAATGGGGGATTTGGCATACGCACAGTGCCCACTCGACTCAAAGACGGCTATTGCCTACCGTGTAATTGCTGACCATATACGCACGATTGCATTTACAATTGCAGATGGACAATTGCCAAGTAACAATGGTGCAGGTTATGTCATTCGTAGAATTTTACGCCGTGCGGTGAGTTACTACTATTCTTATTTAGATTATAAGCAACCATTATTGTTTCAATTAATGCCATTATTGGCCAAACAATTTGAATATGTATTTCCTGAGTTGAATGGGCAATTGGATTTTGTAAGTAGAGTAACTAAGGAAGAAGAAGATGGATTTTTGAGAACTCTGGAACGAGGTATTACTATCTTTAATGGTTATATAGTTGATGACGGTAAGTACTCTTTCATCGGTAGCCCTATTATTGGTGATGAAATCTTAGATTCTAGACTCTCTAAAGAGGATCAACAATTTCGAGAAAAGAAAATCATATCAGGAAAATTTGCTTTTAAACTGAATGATACATTTGGTTTTCCAATTGACCTCACCGCTTTAATGGCTAGTGAACAAGGTTGGGTTGTTGATGAAGCTGGTTTTGAAGCCGAAATGCAACAACAAAAAAATCGTTCACGTGCTGCTTCTGTGGTTGATACAGAAGATTGGGTAACTGTGAATGAAGGCGGTTCTAGTTTTGTTGGGTATGATAGTTTACAAACCAAAACACAAGTTGTAAAATACCGTAAAGTAAAAGCAAAGGGTAAAGAAGCCTACCAAATTGTATTGGCAGAAACACCTTTTTACGCAGAAAGCGGTGGGCAAGTTGGTGATAAGGGCGAACTAGTGATTAACGATGCTCCACTTACGGTTATTGATACTAAAAAAGAGAATAACTTAATCATCCATTTTGTAGAAAATCTACCTGCTGATATGGATATGGCTGCTGATGTAATTGCTACTGTAGATGCAATAATACGTCAATCCACTTCTTCTAATCACTCGGCTACGCACTTGTTGCACGCAGCTTTGCGCCAAGTATTGGGTAATCATGTGGCGCAAAAAGGGAGCTTGGTAAATGATGCGCAATTGCGTTTTGACTTTTCGCATTTTAGTAAGGTAACTGATGAAGAGATTGCCCAGATTGAAACCATCGTTAACCAAAAAATACGTGAGAATATACCAGTAGTTATAAAAGAAATGCACAAAGATGAAGCGGTTGCTTTAGGTGCAATGGCTTTGTTTGGCGAAAAATATGGTGATGTAGTACGTGTGGTAATGATGGATCCAAATTACTCAATTGAGTTGTGTGGTGGTACGCAGGTTGGCTATACAGGTGAGCTAGGGTATTTTAAAATTAAAAGTGAAAGTGCCGTAGCTGCTGGTGTACGAAGGATAGAAGCTGTAAGTGGCAAAGCTGCTGCTGCTTATATTGAAGAAACTTTCAGTACCATAGAAGCAATTAAAGACTTGTTCAATAATCCCAAGGAGTTGCTACGAGTGATTGAAAATTCAGTAGCTGACAATAAAGACCTAAAAAAGAAAATTGAAAGTCTTGAGGCGAAACAATTGGTAGCTATTAAATCTGAATTATTAACTCAGGTAGAAACCATAAATGGTACTTCATTTATTGGTGCAGTATTAGAAGTAAGTAGTGCAGATGGCCTAAAAAAATTGGCAGGCGATTTGGTTACTAATGCAGCGCTTGTGGTATTAGCAGCTAATATTGGGGGTAAAGCATCGATAGCCATTGCTGTTTCAGAAACGTTGGTAGCAAAAGGTATAGAAGCGCCAAAAGTGATTAAAGAATACATTACACCAATTATTAAAGGTGGCGGTGGTGGCCAGAAAAACTTGGCAACTGCTGGTGGTCAAGATGCCAGTAATTTAGATAAAGTAATAGAAGCGGTGAAAGGATTATTGTAATCTAATCGTTATTTTAAGTAACAAATCATATAAGCCTCAATAAGTTGAACGACTTATCGGGGCTTTTTTGTAGCTTTCAACTACAAAATCAACCATTATGGAAGTACCTGCGCATTATTTACCCATTATGCCTTACATCATTGTACCTAAGGCATACGATTTTATCAGGTTTATAAAAGTCGTTTTTAATGCCGAAGAAATGTTTTTATTACCAAGAGAAGAAGGTATTATTATGCATGCTGAATTTAAAATTGGTAAG
>JAYWCY010000525.1:0-4392 GCA_043780175.1 Chitinophagales bacterium | reverse complement strand
TGTAACCCATGATCGTTACTTTTTAGACGCTGTAGTAGATGAAATATGGGAGCTAGAACGTGAGAACATGTACACTTATGTGGGTGATTATGAAAACTATGTAGAGAAAAAAGCCGCCCGTATAGAAAGCGAATTATCGAGCATTGACAAGGCTAAAAACGAATACCGTAAAGAGCTTGAGTGGATGCGTAAGCAACCAAAAGCACGTACAACTAAAAGTAAAAGCCGACAAGATAACTTTTACGATGTAGAAGCTAGAGCCAAACAAAAAATTGAAGATGTAAACCTACAATTGCAAGTAAAAATGAGTAGGCTTGGTGGTAAGATTATAGAAATGAAAAAAGTGTATAAAAGCTATGGCGACTTACCCATACTTAAGGGCTTTGATTACAACTTCAGCAAGGGCGAACGCATTGGTATAATTGGTAAAAATGGTGTAGGTAAAAGTACCTTCTTAAATATTTTATTGGGTTTAGAACCTGTAGATAGTGGTAAGGTAAGTACTGGTGAAACGATTGTATTTGGCAATTTCTCTCAGCAAGGTTTGGTGATAAAGGAGAATATGCGTGTGATAGAATATGTAAAAACTTTTGCCGAAAATTTTCCGCTGGCAAATGGTGGTAGCTTAACAGCTGCTATGTTTTTAGAGCTATTTTTATTTACACCAGATAAGCAATATACCTACTTAAACAGCTTGAGTGGTGGTGAGAAAAAACGTTTACAATTATTAACGATTTTATTTACAAATCCTAACTTTTTAATACTCGATGAGCCTACCAACGATTTGGATTTACCAACATTGGCGGTATTAGAACGATTCTTAACCGAGTATCAAGGTTGTGTGCTTATTGTGAGCCATGACAGGTATTTTATGGATAGATTGGTGGATCATTTATTTGTGTTTGAAGGCGATGGCGTGGTAAGAGATTTTCCTGGTAACTATACCTTACTCCGCTTAGAAGAAAAGGAAAAAGAGAAGAAGCAACCAGTTGCAAATGTTAAGCCGCCTGTTGTAGAACAAAAACCAGCAACTAGTAACCAGCAACCAGTAACTATTAGCCAACCCACCAAAAAACTAAGCTTTAAAGAAAAACAAGAGTTTGAGCAAATAGAAAAAGCAATGCCCAAGTTAGAAGCAGAGAAACTAGCTATTTCAGAAAAAATGAGTGTTGGTAATTTGGCCTTTGAAGAGCTACAAAAACTAAGCGATAGACTAATAGCTATTAATAAAGAACTTGAAGAAAAAGAATTGAGGTGGTTAGAATTGAGTGAGTAATTGTCTGAACTTAGATTGTCTGAACCTAGATTTAGAAAGATTAGTAGGATTAGAGCGAAAAAAGGGATTGAAAACGCTCAATCCCTTTAATCTTTATAATCCATCTAAATCTAGGTTCAGACCTATTTATCTAACGATTTTAACCACTCAATGACACCTTCCCTTGTTTTCCCTGTTTTCTGTTGCAAGCGCCCATACAGTTCATCATCTTTACCCTCTTCGTGTATCAAATCGTCGTCTGTTAGGTGCGCATACGCTTGTTTTACTTTACCTTTTAGTTCATTCCATTTTCCTTTTAATTCTAAACTATCCATAATATTAAATTTAAGTGATTTTATTATCGTTGATAGCGATACTATTATCGTGCCATTGTCTAACTACGAATGATTCGGATTATAAGGAAAATAAAAAGGGATGGATTTTGTTTTTAAACAAAATTCATCCCTTTTTATTTTAAATTCTACAAAATCCCAGTTCAAACATTACACGTTCAGGCCTATCTAAAACTAATTAATTCTACATCGAAAATTAAAGTGCTATTTGGTCCAATTTCAGCGCTTACTTGTCTGCTACCGTAACCTAAATGTGGTGGAATGAAGAAACGAAACTTACTACCTAGTGGCATGTATTGTAAACCTTCAGTCCAGCCTTTAATAACTTGGTTTAAAGGAAAAGATGCTGGCTGACCACGTTGCACACTGCTATCGAAAATAGTACCATTAATTAATGTACCATGATAATGGCAAGTAACGGTGTTAGATGCATTTGGTTTTTCACCTTCACCTAATGTTAATACTTGGTATTGTAAGCCACTCTCTAATGTTACAACACCTTCGTTTATTTTGTTGGCAGCTAAAAAATCCTCTCCTGCTTTTAGGTTTGCGGCACTTTTTTCTGCATTTAATCCGGCTAATCTATCTGCTATACCCATAATATAATTTTTTGCGAAATTAAGGTGATAGATGGAGTTATAAGATATTGAATTCTAAAAAGGGATTCTTACTATAATAAATTAGTATTAAATAATTATATGAATATTAATTAATTGACAAAACGTATATTGAAAGATAAGCCAATCATATAAAGCTAATAACTATGAATAAAGAAACTTATGCCTACTCATATTACTACGTACAATTTAAACGTAATCCTATGTGTTGTAACGATATAAGGGGGCAACTTTGTACTAACATCCAATAATTATAAAAACTATATCTTATGACTATGCCTAAAACCTACCACCCTTTGGTACCGTTAGAGTCTCAAGTAGATCGTCAACTACAAAATGATACAAACATTTGGGTACAAGCGTATACAAAACAAAAAATGGCAGAGACTGATAAGGGAGTTTATAGTTACAAAATTACTACCCGTAAAAAAAATGGTACATTGTCGGTATCTTATAACGCGGCAGAAAATGATGCAGATATTTTACTACATACTACTACAAGAAGTAAGCAAGAAGATGAAGTAGCCATTGTAGCAAGTAATGCAAACAAGGCGCTTTTACAAAATAATATTGACAATAGATTTAGGCCAACTAAGGACATTGAAGTTTTATTGTTTAACCACGAAAATCTGCATCAATATTTAAAAGAGTATGAAACAACTGCAGGCGATTTTACCAAAAATAATTGGCTAAACACACCTGGGCCTATTTATACAACACAATCTGTACAATTAGCTACTGGGCATATCATTGCTTCTGCTAATATTGCTTTAACTAAGCAGAGTCAACAAATAGTTTTTAAACAACCGCTCAATAAAAAAGAAGGTGAGCAAACTTTACTTGCCATTGAACTTGATGATTTTGAGGGCTACCATTTTGATGGAAATATACACTGGAATAAAGCCAACATTATTAATTGGTGGGATAAAAGTGAAGATAGAATTTTAGAAATTATAGAAGCCTATAAACAAGAATTGTATTTGCCACAAAAAGCCAGTCAACTAAACCAAGAAGATTATCAAAGACCTACACCCGAAAATTTTAAATATTGGCTAGATTTCTACCAATTTGGTATGAAACATTATTTAGAATGGTATATCCAAAAGCTAGATAATGAGCCAGTAACACTACCAGATTTAATGTTTGATTGGACCATTAAAGAAAAGCTAGATAAGATTTTATACTTAAAATTTTTAACTAGGAATAATGACTAATACAACGAGTATTCATAAAAAAAACCTGATTTAAAAATCAGGTTTTTTATGAATACTAAGTAAATAAATTAGGATGCTTACCTGCAAAAGGTTTTAGCCCTAAATGCGTATATGCCTTTTCTGTAGCTTCACGACCACGAGGTGTACGTTGTAAAAAACCTTCTTGTATTAGAAATGGTTCATACACTTCTTCAATGGTACCACTTTCCTCTCCTACAGCGGTAGCAATGGTGGTTAGCCCCACTGGTCCACCTTTAAACTTTTCGATAATGGCACTTAAAATGCGGTTATCCATTTCATCAAGGCCATGTTCATCTACGTTTAGAGCTTTCAAACCGTGCTGCGTAATGCCAATATCAATGATTCCATCGTTTAATACTTGGGCAAAATCTCGTACCCTACGCAACAAACCATTGGCAATACGTGGTGTTCCACGGCTGCGACGGGCAATTTCAAAAGCAGCTTCTTTACTAATTTGTGTATTAAGTATTTTGGCGCTTCGCTCAATAATTTTCTGCAAAATGGTGGCGTTGTAGTACTCTAAACGAGACTTAATACCAAAACGTGATAACAAAGGCGCAGTTAACAACCCACTGCGCGTAGTAGCACCTACCAACGTAAATGGATTTAAATTAATTTGAATACTACGTGCATTAGGTCCCGTATCAATCATAATGTCAATACGAAAATCTTCCATTGCAGCATATAAATACTCTTCTACAACCGTACTTAACCGATGTATTTCATCAATAAATAACACATCATTGGGCTGTAAATTGGTAAGTAATCCTGCCAAATCACCAGGCTTTTCTATTACAGGACCACTAGTTTCCCTAATATTTACACCTAATTCATTAGCTACAATGCGGCTCAAAGTGGTTTTACCCAAACCTGGTGGCCCGTGAAACAGCACATGATCTAAAGCTTCGCCACGAATTTTGGCAGCCTTAATA
>JAYWCY010000524.1:0-3857 GCA_043780175.1 Chitinophagales bacterium | reverse complement strand
AATGCATGACCAAATCCACGAGGCACAAATAGTTGTAAATGGTTATCGGCAGACAATTCTACTGCTTCATACTGTCCAAAAGTTGGAGAGTCTTTTCGTAAATCTACTGCCACATCTAGCACCTTACCTTCTAGCACACGTACTAATTTGGCTTGTGCATGTTCCCCTTGCTGAAAATGAATACCACGTAATACACCTCTATTAGATTTAGACTGATTGTCTTGCACAAAATTTGGCGTAACACCTGTTAAACTAGTAAAGCGCTGCAAATTGAAGCTCTCGAAGAAATAGCCTCTATCGTCATTAAAAACAGTATCATGAATAATAAAACAGCCTGCGAGTTTAGTTTCTTGAACCTTCATTTCTTATCTATTTGCATACATTGATTCATAATATTTTGCATAGTTGCCACTGGTGACATTATTTAACCATTCTGTGTTATCTAAGTACCAATCTATCGTTTGCGCTAAGCCTTCTTCAAATGTTACCGAAGGTTTCCAACCTAATTCTTTATTTAGTTTAGTTGCATCAATGGCATAGCGTCTATCGTGACCTGGACGGTCCTTTACATAGGTAATCAATTGCTCACTTTCACCAGCTTCTCTACCAAGTTTGGTATCCATTAGCGTACAAAGCAATTTTACCAAGTCAATATTTTTCCACTCGTTAAAACCACCAATATTGTACGTATCATCTACTTTACCATTATGAAAAATAACATCAATAGCGGTTGCATGATCTTTTACAAACAACCAATCACGGGTGTACAACCCATCACCATACACAGGCAAGGGTCTTTCATGAATAATATTATTAATAAATAATGGAATCAATTTTTCTGGAAAATGATAAGGTCCATAATTATTTGAGCAATTTGAAATGACGGTTTGAATATGGTAGGTTTCTGCATAAGCACGGACAAAATGGTCAGATGCAGCTTTACTTGCAGAATAAGGAGAATTGGGATGATAAGGCGTGGTTTCGGTAAAGAAGCCTTCTGCGCCTAAAGCACCATACACTTCATCTGTAGAAATATGATAAAATAAATGCTTACTTAAATCGGCAGCCCATTTGGTTTTAGCAACGTTTAGCAGATTAACCGTACCAACAATATTGGTATGTACAAAATCTAATGGGCTTTCAATACTTCTATCAACATGACTTTCTGCAGCTAGGTGAATCACATCGCTAATTTGGTGTTTCTCAAACACTTCTGCCAAATCTTCAACATCCAATATATTAACTTTCTCAAAACTATAATTAGCAGATTGGTCAATATCTTTTAGATTTTCTAAATTACCAGCGTAAGTAAGTGCATCTAAATTAATGATACGATAGTTAGGATATTTAGTAACAAATAGACGTACCACATGGCTACCAATAAATCCAGCACCACCAGTAATGAGTATATTTTTCATGTCGCGTTTCGTATGATTCAGGTCGCAAAATAGCCAATTAAAACACGCAAATAAAATATCTTTAAGGTATCTGGTTGATTGAAAAAAAATAAAACCAAACCTAAAACACAAGTCTTTCGTTGATGTAATGAGCCATAACTACATGACAGTAGTGTTAAGCTCATTGTTATTTTACCTATTAATAAGATTTAATTATTAATTCCCTTTAATTTCGGCTTAAAATACTACCAGTATAACTTCTTATTGCGAATGCGGATTTTACATGTAATTACTCAACTTGACAAAATGTATGGTGCACAGCGTCATGTTGTAGAAAGTGTGAGAGACCATTTGGTGAATGGACATCAATGTGCAGTAGTTAGCGGAGAAATTGGTATCGCCTCTGCCGAAATTGAATCTATGGAAGTAACTGTGCATTATATAAAAGCACTTAAGAATTCATATAATATTTTTAGTGATTTAAAAGCGGCTAGTGCCATAAAAAAAATCATTCAGATTTATCAACCAGATATTGTGATTTCCCATTCTACAAAAGCGGGTATTATTACAAGAATTGTGTGCTACATTAATAAAGTACCCAATATATTTACAGTTCATGGTTGGTCGTTTGAAATTGGTACACCTTGGCATCAACAATTTTTTGGTAAAATTAGTGAGTGGATATTGAAGCGATTTAGTGATAGCTATTTTTGTGTATCAAATTATACTGCCAATTATGGGACACAGATTTTGGCACTCAATAAAAATAAAGTATATGTGTGTCCTAATATGCACAAACCATCTAGCGCACCAGTAACGTCTACAACTGTTTTTAATAATGTACTTATGGTAGCCTGCTTTAGGTTACAGAAAGACCATAAAACAGCCTTAAAGGCACTTAATTATATTATTACATCAAAAGCATTGCCCGATATCCATTTTACATTTGCTGGCGATGGGCCTCAGAGAAACAATATAGAGCGACTCATAAAAAAATATCAGTTAGAATCTTATGTAACATTACTTGGCGAAGTCTCTGATATTGATAAACAATATAATAGATGCGACATTGTAATATTGCCTACATTTTACGAAGGCTTACCAATTGCATTAATAGAAGCTATACAAAAACATAAACCTGTAATTGCTACCAATGTAGGTGGCATTAGCGAAATTATTAATAATAATTTTAATGGCAATTTAATTGCCGTTAACGACTATACTCTGCTTGCAAAATTGATTTTAAGCTATTATAAAAATAAACACTTTATTGAATACGGTAATAATGGTGGCAAATTATATCATGACATTTATAGCTATGAAAAAATTAGCGCAAAAATGAATAATGTTATAAATCAAGCATTTACTAAATCAATTTTTAGAAATTAGTATATGACGATTCTATTGTTACCAATATATTTTACCATCTCATTACTATTATTTTACTTTTTTAGTAAAACCAAAAAAATAAGCCTCAGTTTTAAACAAGCCGCTTTTATTTTAACCATAAAATTGGCTTTTGGATGTATTTATGGCTACTTATTTTTACGCTTTTATAATGGCGATGATACTTGGTTGTACCATCAACAGTCACTAGACGAGTACCAAACTTTATCGCATCATCCTTGGCAATTTGTAAAAGAATTGTTTAGCCATTCTTACAAAAAGAACCAGGCTATTACATTTTTTGATACCACTAATAACTATTGGAAAGATTTACAGTACACTATTTTAATAAAATTACTAGCTGTTTTCAATGTTTTTAGCCGAGGAAATTATTACACCAATGTTCTATTTTTCAACCTACTTACTTTTTGGGGTCATTACTTTTTTTACCAACTATTTTTAAATTATTTTCCAAATAAAAGGGCAGTTGCTTTTGTTATAATTTTTCTGTTTTTACCACTCACATTTTGGGAAAGCGGTATTAGAAAAGATGGTTTGGTATTTATTGGTCTGTCTGGTTCGCTATATTTCTTTGTTCAATATATTAACAATAGCAGCTATAAAAACTTACTAAAAGCATGTTTATTTTTCTTTCTATTGCTTTGTGTTAGAAATTTTATTGCCTTATCGTTAATACCAGTTTTATGTGCTTTTTTTGCTTGTAAAAAAACAAATATTAACGCACTTTACGCAAATGCTATTGCTATTATCGGCTTTGCTGCGTTATTCTCTTTAACAACAGTAGGACCAGATGGCTTCAATTTACCGCAAAAAATGGCCGAAAGACAAGAAGCATTTCAGCATCTAGAAGGTGGTTCCTATATGTTCTTACCGCAACTAGAAGGCTCATTTAAAAGTTATGTCAGTGTATTTCCATTTGCAATTAATCACACCTTTTTGCGACCGTACATAACTGAAGCTAAAAGTCCGTTATTGCTATTTGCAGCTATAGAAACCCTATTTGCTTTAGTAATTATCATCTGTGGATTAATACAAATAAAAAAGCTAAAAACA
>JAYWCY010000523.1:0-2071 GCA_043780175.1 Chitinophagales bacterium | reverse complement strand
GAACCAGAAATAGTTAAAACCGGTAAAATAAACGAGGTTTTAAATGGCAAACCCAATGTTTTAGTACAAATATTAAAAGAACCTATAGCGGCTAAAGGTCCAAGACTAAGTTGTGAGCTTAGCTTACCTGGTAGGTTTATAGTAGTAACCCCATTTAACGAAATTCTTGCCGTATCTAAAAAAATTCATTCTGGAGAAGAGCGAAAACGATTACATAAAATTGTAGAATCTATCCGTCCAAAAAACTTTGGTATTATCGTACGTACTGCTGCCGAAGGTAAAAGTACTGCGGAGATACATCAAGATTTATTAAGCCTTATAAATACTTGGACGAATATTCAAAACAATCTTAAGAATGCCGTTGCGCCTGCAAAAATACTTAGCGAGCAAAACCGAGCCACTAGCATATTACGCGACTTGTTAAGTGCCGATTTTAATCGTATTGTTATTAATGATAAAAATATTTATAACGATACTAAAAGCTATATTGATAAAATTGCCCCCGACAAATCTGATATTGTAACCTATCACAATGGGCCGTTACCAATTTTTGATACTTATGGTGTAACCAAGCAAGTAAAAAGTGCTTTTGGTAAAACCGTAAACTTGCCTAGCGGTGCCTATTTAATTATAGAGCACACCGAAGCTTTACACGTTGTAGATGTAAATAGTGGATACAAAAGTGTGAGCAATAGCCAGGAAGAAAATGCCTTACAAACCAACTTAGAAGCTGCCGAAGAGATTGCCCGCCAGTTACGCTTACGAGATATTGGTGGTATTATAGTAGTAGATTTTATAGATATGAAATTGCCTGATAACAGAAGGCAATTGCAAGAAGCCATGGAAAAGTTTATGCAAACCGACCGTGCAAAGCATGCCGTATTACCAATTTCTAAGTTTGGGTTAATGCAGCTTACTAGGCAGCGTATGCGCCCAGAACTAAGCATTAATACTTCAGAAATTTGCCCGGTATGTAATGGTACTGGCAAAATATCTTCTACCTTGTTATTAGAAGATGAAATTGAACAACGCTTGCAGTATTTGGTAAGCCATTCGCACAAAAACTTGTTGCTAATGGTGCACCCAATTGTGTATTCGCACCTTACTAAAGGTATTTTTAATTCTATATTTAAAAAATGGAAGCGCAAGCACAAAACCAAACTATCTATTCAGGCCAATAATAATTTCCATTTAATAGAGTTTAAGTTTTACGACGAAAACGAAGAAGAAATTAAATTTTAAATAGCCTAATCAACTATTATAATACAGCCATTTGCTAATGCGAATGGCTGTATTTTTTTGGTAGTACCTAAGCCACCGAACAAAAGGCCAAACTCGCCGAATTGCCAGCAAAAAAGGCAAATAAAAAACGAGCCGCCATTAATTAGAATTTATATTCACTCTACAAATTAAAACACACACAATTATGAAAAAAGTATTCGTATTACTTGCTATTTGTATTGCAGCAATTACAAGCGCTTGTGCACAAGGTGGTGGTTTCGATCCTGCCGCTATGAAAGAAAGACAAACTAAAATGCTAAAAGAGTCTGACCTGAAATTAACAGACATACAAATTGATTCTGTTGTAGCAGTTCAAGGCGAATTTATGCAACAAAGAAGAGGTTTAAGAGATTTAGCCCCAGAAGACAGACAAACAAAAATGAAAGAATTGAACGAAGCGATGGCAAAACGCCTAACAAGTGCCTTAAAAGATGAAGCCCTAGCTAAAAAAGTAATTGCGTATCAGCAAGAACAACAAGCAAAAATGAGACAACAAGGTGGCGGTAGACCAGCTGGTAATAAATAGTTTTTTTGAATGATGATGGATAGGGTGCCTCACAAATATTGTGGGGCATTTTTATACCCTTTATATAACCCTAAATACCTACTTTTAGCAAGTAGCAACTAACCCATATTTACAGTAGCTTTTTCGACCATATCAATGATTACACAACTAAAAAAAGACTATCTCGCCCAGCAATTATTATCCAACAATTATTCTTACGACGAATTATTGGGTGAAGATGGCAACTTGCGTCCTTTTTGGTTAACGTTTTTTGAATCGCTAAAC
>JAYWCY010000522.1:0-2766 GCA_043780175.1 Chitinophagales bacterium | reverse complement strand
TCGTGATAGTGCATCAATTCCGTCTGAATTGCATAATTTCTATTCTTTAGCATTTGAAGCCTTATACTATAGGCACGATGCATCCAAAGCATTCAAACGTCCGACATTAACTAATTTAGCAATCGATAAAGGAAAGTATATCTTATCGGCTTTTTCATTAATAAGCTATATAAACAATCAAACACTTTTTAGCTATTCTGAATTAAGAAGTACGTTAGAAAAATCCTTTAAACTAACAAATATAGAATGTGATTTAAATCATTTTATTACAGATCTACAAAGAGCGTATTGCATGCTAATTCAAGATGGAACAAAGTATCAATATACTCATCGTTCATTTCAAGAATATTTTTCAGCTTATTATTTAGTAAATGCAAGTAATAACAAACAAGACATTTTAATTCAACAATTTATATCACGTGCTGATACTGACTTAACATTACAGCTTGCATACGGTATGAATTCTAAGTTGATTGAGGAAAAGCTAATTATCCCATTTTTAAAAGAAATGTTTAATGTTATAAATATTCAAGAGGGGGTAACTAAGGAATCATTTCGTCGTTTTGCACAAACATATTTCAGTACTGTAGTTTTTTTAAGAACTAAGCGTGTATCACTATCGGTCTCGAACGCAAATGAAGAAACGGCAAATCAACTAGATAAGAATAAATACACAAAGTTGTCAGTTACAAGACTAATTCTTAATGTATATAACGTAAATAGAGATTTTGACTACGAGAAAAACGGTTATATTTCAGACATTCCAATTCAACACAAAGCTAAAGCTCATGAGGAAATTAAAATTGAAGATGCATTTGAAGATAATGACTTACTTGAATGGTTTGCGTTTCATTCATTAGAATCTCGAGTAATGACTGAACTTATGACCATTTATCAGAAATTGATAAGCAAAACCAAACAAGAATCAGAATTATTTGAGACCCTCATAGAAGAAAAAACTTCGCCCAGCAAGAGTATTGCCAATAGTGGGGCTTGATGAATAAAGACAAGCTTTTTCGCAGATGTTGCTTTCACAAACATTATTACTTCGTTTCGTTTAGATGCAATGAAACCGTTGCGCCCTTTATCTTCCTTCGCCTTGGTACGTGTCCTCACGTACCGTTTTTTGGTGTTTCGTGAAGACACGAAACTCGGCTGAGATGCGTTTGCCAGCAGCATTACTTAATTTGGGTTAGATGCTTCTTTCCTCAGCATGACAATAAAGCCTTAGTGCCCTTTGCCTTCTTTGTTCCTTTGCGTGAAACCACTACGCTACGATAAAAGTTGCGCAGCGAACAGAATGTACAAGTGAGTGACACAACCAAAGCTTCATAGTACGACTAAAGCTTGTAAACAAAACGCTCTCGTCACTGCGAGGCGTTGCGAGGTATGAAGCAAAGCAGTCTGTGTTAGACAAGATTAGATTGCTTCCCGAATAGTCATTCGGGCATCGTAATGACGGGGAATTTTTATCACTATTTTAAAGCTACCTTCACCGCCAATTTAATGGTTCTATTTTATGACTTTTAGTGATTTAAATTTAAGCACCCCCTTATTAGATGCCTTGAATGACCTTGGTTATACCAGGCCTACTACTATTCAGGCGAGGGCTTTTCCGGTGGTAATGGGTGGTAGAGATGTATGTGGTATTGCGCAAACTGGTACTGGTAAAACCTTTGCTTACTTGCTGCCTTGCTTGCGCCAATGGAAATTTAGTAAAGATACTGCACCGCAAATTTTGATCATTGTGCCTACCAGAGAATTGGTGGTACAGGTGGTAGAAGCGGTAAAAAAACTAACCACTTATATGAATGTGGCAGTGGTGGGTATCTATGGTGGTGTAAACATTAATACGCAAAAAATTGAAGTGGCCAAAGGCATGGATGTGCTGGTTGCTACGCCTGGTAGATTGATAGATTTAATGTACGATGGCTCGTTTAAAACCAAAGCCATTAAGCGGTTGGTGATAGATGAGGTGGATGAAATGTTGAATCTTGGGTTTAGAGCACAGCTGAAAGCGATATTGGATTTGTTGCCACAAAAGCGTCAAAATTTAATGTTTTCTGCCACCATCACTGGTGATGTAGAAATGTTGATGAATACCTATTTTAACGCACCAGAACGTATTGAAGCTGCACCAACGGGTACACCGCTAGAGAATGTTATTCAGACAGCTTACTATGTGCCAAATTTTTACACCAAGGTTAATTTGTTAATTCAATTGCTTACGCAACATGAAGACATGAGCAAGGTGTTGGTATTTGTGGCTACTAAAAGCTTAGCTGATGATTTGTTTGAAGAAATGACAGCTGAATTTCCTGAGAAAGTGGGTGTGATTCACTCAAATAAAGAGCAGAACCACCGTTTTAATACCGTGAACCAGTTTCAAAATGGTACTTACAGATTTATTATTGCTACCGATATTATTGCACGTGGTTTGGATATTTCTGAAGTAACGCATGTGATTAATTTTGATATGCCAGAAGTACCAGAAAATTATATTCACCGCATTGGTAGAACTGGTAGGGCTGATAAAAAAGGTATTTCTATTAGTTTTATTACCGAAAAAGAGAAAGACAGTCAGGCCAAAATTGAAGCCTTGATGAATTATAAAGTGCCCATGTTGGATTTGCCAGAAGGTTTAGTTATATCCGATGTGCTTACAGAGGATGAGAAGCCAAAAATTAAGATGAAAACGCACTTGGTAAAGCTACCAAAGAAAACAGAAAAAGGACCAGCGTTTCATGAAAAAAAGGATAAGAATAA
>JAYWCY010000521.1:0-7391 GCA_043780175.1 Chitinophagales bacterium | reverse complement strand
TATACAAATTGAAGAAGAGCAACACGCGGAACTAGTGCGTGATGGATTGAATGTGGCTTACGACTTGCATATTTCATTTCCTGACGCGGCTTTTGGTACCAATGTAGAAGTTCCAACTATTGATGGGAGAGCAAAAATTAAAATTCCAGCAGGTACACAAAGCGGTAAAATTTTTCGCTTAAAAGGCAAAGGTTTTCCAGAAGTACAAGGCTATGCCAAAGGCGATCAATTGGTGTACGTTAATGTTTGGACACCTCAAGATTTAACGAGTGAAGAAAAGGCAATACTAGAGAAACTAAATAACAGTAGTAACTTTAAACCAAAGCCAGACAAAAATAATAAGAGCTTTTTTGAACGTGTAAAAGAAGCATTTAACTAATACAAAAGCCTCAAGCAATTGGGGCTTTTGTATTAGATATACTTATTGTAGAAGTATGACCAAAGAGATTTACCATCACACAAGAAAAGGAAGCCTTAGAAAAGGCCTCCCCTAAAAAACAACCCCCGTTGCTTGTAAGTAGTTAATACCTGCTGGATAACCCAACTTTTAACGTAGAATGCAAACATAAGTAGCATGCAAATATTCCCCGAAGGTGATATCCCCGTAAAAAAGTAGGGAAAACCCTAATAGATAGTGGGGTTTTCCCTACTTTTTATTTTATGTTATTAGTAGATATTGCACGAAATATTTTAATCTAAATCCTAAATATTTTGTCCTGCAGTAGAAAGGAAATCTATAAGCAAATCGTTAATCAGCTGGGTGATGTGCTAATTTACTAAAAGATTGTGATTCTCTGGTATTAGAAACTGCGCTAATAGAATTAATAAAAAAGGATATTACAATTGCGAATTAACTAATATTGGTTATTAAATAATGTCTGCTTTTCAGTATATCGACTAAGAAATCAATCTGTGTCTGACAAGGAAAAAGAATTTTTAGAATCAGCATGTAGTGACTTAACCTATATAGAAATAGCTACTAAAATGAATATTACTATGCGAAGTGCAGGTAACCTTTGTGAAGTATTATTTCAAAAACTAAATGTTAAAAGTAGGGTTGGTATGGCACTTGAAGCGGTACCGAAAAATCTGGTAACGCTATAAATGTAAAAGCCCCATTCATTTCTGAAAGGGGCTATTATCTGTAACAAAGAATAATTAACTAATTAATCTTCAGATTTTAATTTGCCTTTACTTTTTGCCATTATTTCTTCAGCAACATTGTTAGGTGCATTGTTGTAATGAGAAAACTCCATGGTAGAAGATGCACGGCCAGAAGACAATGAACGTAATTGAGTTACATACCCAAACATTTCACTTAATGGAACTTTAGCCTTAATAACTTGTAAGTTAGCTCTGCTATCCATACCTTCTAGCATACCACGACGACGGTTTAAGTCACCAGTTACATCACCCATATATAAATCTGGCGTTAATACTTCTACCTTCATAATAGGCTCAAGTAAGGTTGGTTTAGCTTTACGTCCAGCTTCTCTAAATGCACTTCGTGCACACAGTTCAAAGCTCATTGCATCACTATCAACATCATGGTAGCTACCATCAAATATTCTTACTTTCATGTTATTAACTGGGTAACCAGCTAATATACCTGTACCCATTGACATCTCGAAGCCTTTTTGAATAGCCGCATGAAACTCTTTAGGAACAGAACCGCCATGAATATCATTTACAAACTGAAAATGCTTGCCTTCATTTTCTTTCATCCATTCTTCATCTGCTGGACCGAAATCAAATTGAATATCAGCAAATTTACCACGACCACCAGATTGTTTTTTCAAAATTTCACGGTGTGTAACGGTAATACCAAATGCTTCTTTGTAAGCAACCTGAGGTGCACCTTGGTTTACTTCTACCTTAAACTCACGACGTAAACGGTCAATGATAATTTCAAGGTGTAATTCACCCATGCCACGTAAAATGGTTTGACCAGAATCTTCATCCGTATTTACGCGTAATGTAGGATCTTCTTCAACCAATTTAGCAATAGCCATACCCATTTTATCAACGTCTGCCTGCGTTTTAGGCTCAACAGCAATTGCAATTACTGGTTCTGGAATAAACATATTTTCTAAAGCGATAGGGAATTTCTCATCGCACAATGTATCACCAGTTTTAATTTCCTTAAACCCTACAGCAGCTGCAATATCGCCAGCTTCAATAAAGTCAACAGGATTTTGCTTATTAGCAAACATTTTCATAATACGGCTGATACGCTCCTTTTTACCACTTCTTACGTTCAATACATAAGAACCAGCATCAAGACGACCAGAGTAGCATCTAAAAAATGCCAAGCGACCAACGAAAGGATCTGTCATAATTTTAAAAGCCAAAGCTGCAAAAGGTTCTTGTGCAGAAGGTTTTCTAGTTACGATTTCACCATTATCAGGATTAATACCAGAAATATCATCAACATCAACGGGGCTAGGTAAGTAACGGCACACCGCATCTAAAGCAGTTTGAACACCTTTGTTTTTGAAAGAAGAACCACACATCATCGGAACAATGCTTAAATCGATACAAGCCTTACGGATAGCTTCGTGCATTTCATCTTCTGTAATGCTATTAGGATCTTCGAAGAATTTTTCCATTAAATGGTCATCATATTCTGCAACGCTTTCAACCAATTTAGCTCTCCACTCGTTTGCCTCTTCAATCATATCAGCAGGAACAGGAATTTCGTCAAACGTCATCCCCTCAGTTTCCATATGCCAAATAATACCTTTCATTTTAATCAAATCCACCACACCTGTAAAATCATCTTCAGCACCAATTGGTAATTGCAAAGGCACAGCATTAGCACCCAACATTTCTTTAACTTGGTGAACCACCATTAAGAAATCGGCACCACTTCTATCCATTTTGTTTACAAAACCAATACGTGGTACTTTATAACGGTTAGCCTGGCGCCATACAGTTTCAGACTGTGGTTCAACACCATCAACTGCACTAAATAAAGCAATCAAACCATCCAAAACACGCATACTACGTTCTACTTCAATAGTAAAATCCACGTGGCCTGGAGTATCAATAATATTAAAATAGTAGCTTTTTGTGTTAGCATCAGCAACACCTTTATCGGTAGGAAACTTCCACTGACAACTAACAGCTGCAGAAGTAATAGTGATACCACGCTCTTTTTCTTGCTCCATCCAGTCAGTAGTAGCAGCACCATCGTGTACTTCACCAATTTTGTGAATCATACCGGTATAGCGTAAAATACGCTCGGTAGTAGTGGTTTTACCAGCATCAATGTGAGCGGCAATACCAAAGTTTCTCTGAAATTTTAAGTCAGCCATAACGCTTTGTTATTTTGTTTGTGTTATTTTTATTTATGAAACCAGCTTTCTGTACGCTGTTGTATCACCTGTTGCGTCGCACACTTGTACAGCAACAATTCAATTCAGCAACGAACATCATTTTTTTCGAGCCGCAAAGGTAGGGTTTTACCTTATTGAAAATTGGGCAAGTATTTTTTAATTAATTTTATAAAAAAACCTCGAAATATTTCGAGGTTTTTTTATAAAATATAGTGGTGTAATTAAACTTTAAAGTGAGAGAAAGCTTTATTAGCTTCTGCCATACGGTGAATATCTTCTTTCTTTTTATATGCTGCACCTTCACCTTTACTAGCTGCGATGATTTCGTTAGCTAATTTATCGGCCATTGTACGACCATTTCTTTCACGGCTGTAACGGATTAACCATTTAATGCTTAAAGAAGTTTTTCTGTCAGCACGTACTTCTGAAGGAATTTGGAACGTTGAACCACCAATTCTACGACTTCTAACTTCAACAGCAGGGGTTACATTGGATAATGCTTTTTTCCAAACTTCATATCCGTCTTCGTTGGTAATTTTTGAAACTTTATCTACCGCATCATAAAAAATAGTGATCGCTGTACTTTTTTTACCTTGCCACATTAAGTTATTAATGAAACGAGTAACCAATTTGTCGTTAAAACGACCATCTGGTGCTAAAGGTAATTTTTGGCTTGTGCTTTACGCATGGCTTAAATTATTGTAAACTTTTTTAAATTATTTCTTTTTTCCTGTTGGTGCTGGTGCAGCGCCTTTTTTAGCACGTTTTGTACCATATTTACTACGGCTCTGCTTACGATCTTTAACACCTGCAGTATCCAAGCTACCACGAACAATGTGGTAACGTACACCTGGCAAATCCTTAACACGACCACCACGTATCAAAACGATAGAGTGCTCTTGTAAGTTGTGACCCTCACCTGGTATGTATGCAATCACCTCAATTTTATTTGTCAAACGTACTTTGGCTACTTTACGTAACGCAGAGTTTGGTTTTTTAGGTGTTGTTGTATAAACCCTGGTACAAACACCACGGCGTTGCGGGCAAGCATCTAAAGCTCTTGATTTACTCTTTGCTCTGATGATTTCACGACCCTTTCTTACTAATTGTTGTATTGTAGGCATTCTAGACCTTAATTTTTTTTTCGGACGGCAAAAGTAACAGAGTAAACATTATGTTCCAAATAATTTAAACCTCTATTTGTAAAATTTAATTTTTGCAGCCCTTTTTGTGACTAAAGATTATTAAAAACCAATTGTTTGTAATTGTTACTTTAAAATAAAACAGCTTGACTATTAAGCAGTTATTATTTTAAAATAAAATATCGAATCCTTTTTTAAATTATATTTTATACAACCAACCATGTCTATCTGCCACTTCGCTGTACCGAATGGCATCTAACTGTCGCTTTATTTCTTTGGCTACCAACGCATTATCTGCATTTAAATGCATTTGAATCGTACTACTACCAAACTCTTTAATTGGGGCAACGGTTGCAGCTGTACCCACACCAAAAGCTTCTTTTAGTGTGCCTGCATGATAAGCTTCTATTAGCTCGTCAATACTGATACGTCTTTCTTCCACCTTTAACCCCATTTCTTTTAAAATGGTAATGGCGCTACTACGCGTAACACCTTTTAAAATGGTACCTTCTTCTAATGAAGGGGTAACTGCTGTATCGTTAATAATAAATATTACGTTCATCATACCTACTTCTTGCAGCCATTTGTGTTCAAATGCATCCGTCCACAAAACTTGGTCGTAGCCTAATTTTTTGGCTTCCAATGCTGCCTTCATGCTGCCACCATAGTTACCGGCATTTTTTGAAAAACCAACACCACCTGGCGCAGCCCGTGTGTAGGTATCTTCTATGTATATTTTCATTGGTTCAGCATAATAAGGTCCTGTAGGACTTAATATGATCATGAATTTGTATATCTCGCATGGTTTTACACCTAAAACGGCATCTACACCAATCATAAATGGCCGGATATAGAGTGAATGTTCCTTTTTTGCAGGTATCCAATTGCTATCCATCTCAATTAATTGACGCATACCATCTATAAAAATTTCTTCCGGTACAGTAGGCATACACATCCTTTCAGCCGAAATATTAAAACGCTTAAAATTGTCATATGGACGGAAAATTGCGGCTTCACCATCCCCGTTTTTATACGCTTTTATGCCTTCAAATATGGCTTGGCCATAATGAAATACCGCAGTTGAAGGATCACAAATCAAAGGTTGATAAGGCTTGATTTCTACACTTGACCACACCCCATTTTCGTAAGTGGCCTCTAACATATGGTCTGTGAAATATTTACCAAAAGGAATATTTTCTAAATTAAAGTTACTCAACTTACTGCTTTCAGCTTTTGTAATTACAATGTCCAATGCTGCCGTCATAACGTTATATATTTGGTGCGAAATTAACAGAAAAATAAAAACTAACAATCGTTAATATTAGTTGATGGACAACGACTTTGGAAATATTCAATTACCCGACTTTGTGTTGGTTGACTTTTTTAGAGATAATTTGGTAATCGTTAATGATATACCTGTTATAAAAAAAGCGGTTGTGCCAGTTGTTATACCGCCATCTTTGCCCGATGATGCGCCAGTCGGCATTCTTACCAAAAAAAAACCTCTACCATTGCCTAAAAAATGGTTTCTAGGCGATAATCATAAATATATTGTGATATTGGTAAATGATATGGATGCAGTTTATTTACGCGACGAATGGTTACAATTTTTAAGCAATATTTTGGGCGCGTGTAAGTTAAATATTGGTGATGTAGCTATTGTAAATCATGCCAACAATCCCATGAATTTTACACAGTTTAAGGAGGTATTAACACCACAATATTTCATACTGTTTGATGTGCCTACGCAAAATATTCAATTACCATTTACAGTGCCATTTTATCAGCTACAACAATTTGGCGATACTCAGTTTTTACTAGCACCATCACTTGCTTTAATGCAAGGCAGTACTGAAGCAGTGAAAATGGAAAAAAGTAGGCTGTGGTTGAGTTTGAAGAAAATGTTTAATATATAGAATTGTGATTAAAATGATTTGAATGATGGTAATGAGTAAGAAACCATCGAGAAAATCATTCCAATCATTTAATCAGTGATAAATTATGCAAAATCAAAATAATCAATTCAATCAGCGGTTAATATTCGCTACCAATAACCAGCATAAAGTAGATGAAATAAAAGTAGTGATTGGCACACAGTTTAATGTGGTAACTTTAAAAGATGCGGGTATTGATATTGACATTCCTGAACCATATGATACCTTAGAAGCCAATGCAAGCGAAAAATCAACCACAATTCACCGATTAACAGGTGATCATGTTTTTAGTGAAGACACGGGGTTAGAAGTAGCGGCTTTGAATGGTGAGCCGGGCGTAAAAAGTGCCAGATATGCTGGTGAAGGCAGAGATTTTAAAGCGAATATCGATAAGCTATTGGCTAATTTAAATGGCAATACCAATCGTAACGCACGATTTAGAACAGTTATTTCTTTGATATTGAATGGTAAAGAATATTTATTTGATGGTATTTGCGAAGGGCAAATTGTTGAGCAACAAAAAGGCTTAAAAGGCTTTGGTTACGATCCTATTTTCATACCAAATGGTGGTGATAACACTTTTGCCGAAATGACGATAGAAGAAAAGAATGTATTTAGCCATCGTAAAAAAGCAACAGATAAATTGATAGCTTTTTTGAAAAATAATATTATTCCAGATTTCGCAGAAAAAAAAGCATAATAAATTATTCAAATCATCATTCATTAGCAGTTAAATATGGAACGTATAAAAATAAACTTGCCAGAAATTTTTACCTTTTCTACCAGCATAAAAATTCGTATTACTGATGTAAATTATGGTGGTCATGTTGGTAATGATTCTTTTTTGTCGTTAGTACACGAAGCTAGGCTACAGTTTCTTACCAGTAAGGGTTTTAGCGAAATGGATGTTATGGGGGTAGGGTTAATTATGGCCGATGCAAGTATTGAATTTAAGAAAGAAATGGCTTATGGAGATA
>JAYWCY010000520.1:0-3460 GCA_043780175.1 Chitinophagales bacterium | reverse complement strand
AGAAACATTGGCATTATTAGCTGTTGTTGCTGTAAAGCCATTTAAGGTTTGGTCAACTAATGTTGTATTATTCAATCGCAATTGTACATTCCTGTTTTTGTTGGCATTCGCAGCAAAAGCAGTGGTTAAACTTGCTGGTATAGCCACATTAGCAGCATATAAATTGGGGATATTTACAGTATAAGGAGCGGCTAATTGCACTTCTTTAGAACTCCAGAATTCACCAATATCATAAGATGATGAATATACATTTTCACCTGCATTGATGGCATATCCACGGTTAATGATATCCTTAAAATCAAACCGTTGATTGTACAAGAAATAATTATCAGGTGCTAATGTATTGTTAGCTACATCATTTAGGCCATTTGCATATCGTAGATTATTAGCAATAGTAGGATTGACAGTTAAAAAGAATGCTGCCGTATCTGTTTGTAAACTCACTTTATCGCTTACTTGAAAGCTGGCATCTCGGTACAAATATTTATCGGGCAGTCCATCGTTTTTTTCGCCCCAAAATTCAATATAGTCACTGCTAGCTAACGCAGCATTGGCAACACTTGTGTATAAAACTACTTGCTTACCATTACGCCACAATTGAAATTGATTGGCGGTTACTATTTGTAATGCTGCTGGCAAATCTGTTTGTCTAATACGATACAAACCAGTTTTACCTACTTTAAACTTATAGTATGTTTTAGTATAATCAATCCATTCATTGTTTAATGGCTGCGCAATTAATTTGGCAGTAGAAAACAATAATATTAATAGCAATATCTTTCGCATAAATAAATATCTATCTAGTTGTAGTGGTATTATTTTTAACAGCGTAATAAATGTATACGATGGTAGGCACGATAAATATTGCAATAATTACAGGTATACATGCACCAATCCATCTTGTGATACTAGCATCTTTTACCGAAGCAGCAACCATTATACTAATAAAACCCAATACAATTATTACCACTAATTTTATGACTCTTAGCAATCGTGTTGCTAGCCTATATTGCGTTTCAGCGTTTTGCGCAGTAATTGTAACCATATAATTAAATAGGTATGGGTACCTATTTAAAACAGTTATTAAAGCATAAATACAAGATGCCACTAAAGGCAAAATAAACAAAGTATTTCTAGAACCGTAACCATCAGCAACGCCTTTTAAATTAAAATGTATGGGTATAATATCTGGCAAAATGGTATATACTCTTACAAAAAACAACCATAGCACCACAAAGCCACTTATTGCCAAAGTTTCTAACCATTTATCCAATGGTTGAAGCACTAATGTAATTCTTGGTTTTTGTGTGAACATGATTATTTTTCTTTTTTTACTAAATCAATTTTTAAAGAAAAAATGTGTGTATATAATGGATTTGATTGATTGGCCAAATTGGTAAATGCATAATCAATTCCTACATTTCCAAATCTAAAACCAGCACCAATGCTTGGCTGATAAATCCAAACTTTCTTTTGATTAGTGGTATCGCCATCGCTTAACCCTTGTTGAAAATTTGAAATACCACCACGCAAAAACAAGTTATTATTAAAGTTGGCTTCCACTCCTAAACTTGGGTCAATACTTATTGCGCTTGAGCTAATAACCGTGTTGCGTTTACCATCGAACGTGCAGCTTAAATTAGCTTCAGCCAATAAATGAAACTTAGGATTGAACTCAAAATTATAGCCAGTACCAAGCACCAACCGTGGTGCCGTCATTTCGGTACTTTTTACAGGAATATCATTATTTGTTAAGTATAAAACTTCTTTTTCTCTTTCGGTAAATGAGAAGCTCCAAGCGTTAAACGTGGTAGTGGCATCACGCAACACTGCCGCCAAGCGCCAATTTTTTTTCTGCATTTGAATACCAACATCAAAACCAAAACCCCAAGCTTGTGCAAATGTGCCTACTTTACGATAAATCACTTTGGCATTACCACCAACGCTCAATTTCATATCATCATCATCACGCAACTTTTGCGAATAGCTTAGTAAAAAAGCATAATCAGCTGAGGAAAATGTAGAGATATTATTGTAGTTAATAGAGCCATCAGGTTCTACTAAATACAAAGTATTTGGTATGTCGTCTACTGCAAAGCGGAGCACAGAAATACCAAGCGTTCTATTACCATTTTTAGTAGGTAAAGCCAGCCCTGCAAAATCGTATTTGGCAATACCAGAAAAATATTCTGCATGCATCACACTAAGCTGTGGATGCAATGTAACATTGGTTAAAGCAGCAGGGTTCCAATAACCAGCAGTAGCATCATTTACACTAGCAACTTGTGCACTGCCCATCCCAAGTCCTCTTGCACCTGCACCAATATTTAAAAATTCATTGGAATATTTCCTAAACTGTGCAAAGCTTTTGCCAATAGCAAGCAACAGCGTTAATAGCACTATAACTAATTTTACTCGTTGCATCATTCTTTATGAGTTAATTTTTTCTTTTCTGCTTTTGCCACAACGTATATCTACAAAAATCATCATTGCAGTTGGTACAAATTGGCTTAATAGTTTTTATGATATTTCATAATAAATACGCTGTAAATTAAGTGGTTTTTAGGTATTGTTTAATGAGATGTTTTTGCAATACAATTAAAGAACTAAAAATGTATGTTTCTGCTGCATGAGATGGTTTATTAAAACGTACGCTATTAGGTTTTATAAAGATTTATACCATATACCTTAAACATCATTCATAAGAAGCTTAATTTGCAATCTTACTTGGTACTACAAATAGCAATAGACATGAACAACCATAAAATTAGTGTAATACTTACAGGTGCAACAGGTATGGTGGGGGAAGCCGTATTGCACGAATGTTTATTAAATGATAATGTTGAAAAGATATTGATTATAAATAGACGACCAGCCGGCATTTCGCACCCCAAATTATCCGAAATAGTGCATACTAATTTCTTTGATTTATCTACTATTGCCGAGCAATTAAGCCACTACGATACCTATTTATTTTGTTTGGGTGTTTCATCTGTAGGCATGAACGAAGTTGCTTATACAAAAGCCACATACACCCTAACCATGCACTTTGCAGAAACTGTTGTAAAGCAAAATGCTGGTATGACTTTCTGCTATATTTCTGGTGCTAGTACAGATAGTACAGAAAAAGGTAAACTAATGTGGGCAAGGGTGAAGGGCAAAACAGAAAACGATTTACATAAGCTACCTTTTAAGCAAGTATATAATTTTAGACCTGACATTTTAAAGCCAATAGCCGGCATGAAAAACACGCTAGGTTTTTACAAATACTTAGGCTGGTTATTGCCAATTATAAGTGCTATTGCGCCAAAAATTATTTGCTCACTGCAAGAATTAGGAACTGCAATGATTAATGCTAGCACTAAAGGTTACGAGAAACCCATTTTAGAAGTAACCGATATTGTGGCTTTGGCAAAGCGATAATTTAATTATTTGTACAAGAGCGACCTAACATAAAAAA
>JAYWCY010000519.1:0-3990 GCA_043780175.1 Chitinophagales bacterium | reverse complement strand
TGGATTGGTTAAGGCAAAACGTTGCTGTGGGTAAGCTGCCGTCAATAGCATGGTAGCTAGTGCAGCGGTATCACCATTTTCTATGGTTTTATTGTCTGCAATAAACTCGTGTATGGTTTCTAATTCACGCTTTAATAACCAGAAAATTGGGTTTAGCCAGCCTATAATTAGCACTATTTGTATCAGCAATTTATCAGCACTATGTTTTTCTTGCACATGCGTTAACTCGTGGCGTAACATCTGCTTACCAGTAGAGGTATTTACATCAATATCAGTATGCCAGAATATGAATTTAAAGAAAGAAAAAGGTGTACCATTTGCTTGTGTTAATACTAAGTATACATCATCTAAATTTTTGCAAGCATTACTTTTTAAAAGCTTATAAATTTTTACCAAAGCCATTAATAAAGACATGAGCAATACACTAGAAACGGCAGTGTATATTACTACAAGTAGCATTTGCCAACTAAACTGAAAGCCATTACTAGCAATAGTTTTCTCAAATTCTGAATTAGTATCTGCAATTACAGAAAATAGCTGTACAGGTATCGATACTGCTTCTGTGGGTTTGTTAATTTCAATTTTTACCAAAGGCATTAACCAAGGTAATATGGCTACACCCAATAAGTAAAATCGGTTGTATTGGTGAAAACGTTTATTACGCAGCACCAACGCATAGTAAGCCATCATTGCAGCACTGCATAGCATTACTTGCAAAAAATAGTAAGCAACTGTAAGCATATAATTATTTTTTAGATTTCTTAATTTCGTTAAGCAACAATTCTAGTTCTTTTACACTTAGCTGTTTTTGCTGTACCATAAAAGATACCACATCGCTAAAGGAGCCTTCAAAATAGCTATCTACCAATGTACCAATGCTATTGCTTGAATAATCTTGCTTAGAAACCAAAGGCGAATATTGGTGAACACGGCCTACTACTGTTACACCTACAAATCCTTTGTCTACCAATATTTTTAAAATAGTAGCCACTGTATTACTATGGGGTTTTGGCTCTGGTTGCGCTTCTACAATGTCTTTTAAAAAGGCAGATTCTAATCTCCAAATACTGTGCATGATCTGCTCTTCTGCTTTGGTTAATGGCTTTATCATTATAACTACTATTTTAGTTGAACAAATGTAATAACTAATTATTTAGTTTACAAACTAATTTTTTAGTTTTGTAAAAAATATTTCAGCCATCATTAAATTCAACAAAAAAGGCTCAAAGCAAATGCTTTGAACCTTTTTTAAAACTGCTGATTGTTTATTAATAAAACAACTGCGATAAAATATTAGTAGGAGTATTGGTTGCAGGCTTTAAACCCAAAAATTTATTCATTTGATTTTGTAGTAAGATACCAGTTAATTTGGTTTTTAAGTTCCCAAATAAAGTAGCTTGCTTAGCAGCATAATCGGTTTTACTGCTTTGTAGCAATGGCATAATTTGCGCTTTTGCAGCTAAAAAAGTATTGATAGCAGTGTTTACTTTCGGTGTTTGTTCTGCGGTTAAACTAAGGCTTGGCGTTAATTTACTCATAATGCCTGCGGTTAATTTATTAGTATCAAAACCCGCAGCAGTAGCAATTGATTTTGCCTTATCTAATATACCACTAATTTGCGCATGTGTTCCAGAAACTGTCAACAAAATAGCGCTAACAAGGATTAATTTTTTCATATTTTTTATTTTTTAGAATGATTATAATTTAAAAAGACTATCCACAAATTCATGCTTATCAAATACCAATAAGTCCTCTATTTTTTCCCCCACACCTATAAACTTTACAGGTATTTTAAATTGATTAGCTATCGCCAGCACCACACCACCTTTAGCAGTACCATCAAGTTTGGTAATGGTAAGCGATGTCACATCTGTAGCGGCTGTAAAGTGCCTGGCTTGTTCAATTGCATTTTGCCCCGTAGAACCATCTAAAACCAGCATCACTTCGTTAGGTGCAGTTGGTAATACCTTTTTTATAACACGTTTTATTTTGGTCAATTCATCCATTAAGTAAGCTTTATTATGTAACCTACCAGCGGTATCTATAATTACAATATCACTTCCTTTTGCAACGGCACTTGTGACGGTATCAAAAGCCACAGCACTAGGATCACTGCCCATGGCTTGTTTTACAATTGGCACGCCTACTCTCTCGCTCCAAATAGTTAATTGATCTACAGCAGCAGCTCTAAAAGTGTCGGCTGCCCCCAATATTACATTATGACCAGCTTTTTTATAATTATAAGCTAGCTTACCAATGGTAGTTGTTTTACCCACACCATTTACACCTACTACCAAAATCACATAAGGTTTTTGCCCTTCGGGAATTTCAAAATTCTTGTACGATGTATTGTCTGCATCCACCAAAACAGCTACAATTTCTTGTTGTAGTAGGGTGTTTAATTCGCTAGTACTTACATATTTATCCTTAGCTACCCTAACTTCAATACGTTTAATAATAGCAATCGTGGTTTCAATACCTACATCTGCACCTACTAAGGCTTCTTCAAGATTATCAAGCACTTCTTCATCTATAGAAGCCTTACCAGCAATGGCTTTGGTAATTTTAGCAAAAAAACCTTCCTTCGTTTTTTGTAATCCTTCGTTTAAGCTTTCTTTTTCTTTTGTACCAAATAATTTATCGAAGAAGCCCATATATGCGTGGTTTTTTGAAATGTGATGTTGCCAACGAAAGTAATTAAAGTTTTAAGATTGGTGTTGTGGATTTGTAGACCGTTTACTAACGATAGCGTTTGCAATCATATCTGCATGAATTCTTGAGTTTTCAATAAACCATTTATGGGTGTTCATACCACCACAAACCACACCTGCCAAATAAATATTGGGTTGATTGGTCTCCATCGTTTCTGCATTGTACACTGGTTGTTTAATGGCATCATCACTTAATGCAATCCCAAGACTTAAAAGTACCGAAAAATCGGGTTTGTAACCTGTCATTGCCATTACAAAATCGTTTTCAATTGTTACCAAGCCATCAGGTGTTTGTATAGTAACTGTTTGTTCTGTAATATGTGTAATTGATGAATGATAGTAAGCCTTAATACTGCCTTCTTTAATACGATTAATAATATCTGGCCTTGCCCAATATTTTACCCTTGTACCAATTTCTTCATCACGTATTACCATGGTTACATCTGCACCTTTGCGCCAGGTTTCTAAAGCTACATCTACCGATGAATTATTAGCACCAATAACTACCAATTTCTGAAACGCATAAAAATGTGGGTCTTGATAATAATGCCGCACTTTAGGCAAATCTTCACCGGGGACATTTAACAGCACTGGTATATCATAAAAACCTGTTGACAAAATAATATTTTTTGCCAGATAATTATTTTTTGGAGTTATTATTTTAAAACTACCATCAGCCAAGCGTTCTGTAGCAGTTACGCCTTCAAACAGTTTTATATTCACTTGATGCAATTGTGTAACACGTCTATAATATTCTAAAGCCTCTGCCCTAGTGGGTTTTGCATTCAAACTCATAAAAGGTACATTCCCTATTTCTAGTTTTTCTGGTGTAGAAAAAAAAGTCATATTAGCCGGATAATTATATAAACTATTCGTCAAGCATCCTTTTTCCAGAATAATATAACTTAAACCAGCTTGTTTTGAGGCAATACCACACGCTAAACCAATAGGCCCACCACCAATAATTACTATATCAAATTGTGCTATCATATTTTTTTAAAATTACTACAGCGTATAACGAGTTTGGCACAGAGCGAAAAGTGCGCCAACACCTTTGTGTACACTACTTCTTTTCGTGAAGCCAAAAATCTTTGGCAATGCAATTTAGTTGTTAATCGAAAGCTTTTTCTACCTTCATGTTAAATTATGATTTGGGCTAGGCATCAAACATAATTAATAAGGCATCATTCTTTATTCGTGTACATTCTAAAACCACTATACCCCTTGACGGAACACGAACTTATTAAAGGTTGTGTAAATGACAACGCAACTTGTCAGC
>JAYWCY010000518.1:0-2168 GCA_043780175.1 Chitinophagales bacterium | reverse complement strand
TCCTTATTGTATAAGGTATATTTAATAGAAGGTACTAATCTGGTAAGTCCCAAATACAATTTATCGCTCTTCTCTGGTTGAAAACTATTGATGGAATATTTGGCAATGCTACCCGAAACTTCAAGCCAAGACTGCTTTTTAAATACATTGTAAGATCCTCTACTAAATACATTAAAAGCCTTGCTGCCAAAGGCATACATAGGTGCTACTATAAAGTTAAATTTCTGTACAGGTACTTGGTAATTACTTATCAAAGTACCAATCATTAACTTGTCATAATGATTGGCACCTACAATGGGCGTAACAGTAATGTTGCGTGTTAAGTAGTTGGGTTTTAAAGGTGGCAACCAGCTAAAAGTGGTATTTTTTTTTTGTGGTGCGGGTTGTGCTTCTTCAGCTTTTGTAGTAAATAATTTTTGGTATAAACTATCTATTTTTTGCTGGCTACTTGTCTCTATTGCTCCTTTAAAATCTGCAGGGTAGGGGTGTTTAAATTGCCATTGCTGATAGTAGTTTTGCATGGCTTTTTTAAAAGTTACTTCACCTAATTGCCGCTCTAATTTCTGCATCCATTTGCTAGCTTTTGTATACACCAATAAGCCGTAATTAATACTTGTAAATGCATCGCTAGTTTGGTCAATGGCCTGATCTTTATAAATATTTCCATAGGCTTCAGTCAGTAAATTTTCAGTATTATTTTCAATGTCAGTTTCGTTTTTTTTAAGATGATATCTACTGTTAGTATATTTTTTCTCGTAAAAGCTGTTCATGCCTTCATCCATCCAGGCATGGTCTCTTTCGTTATTGGCCAAAGCAGCGTAAAACCAGTTGTGCCCTAGTTCGTGGGCAATCGTGGCATCTAATTCTTGCCCATCAGATTGTGTGGTAATTAAGGTAATTGTTGGATATTCCATGCCGCCGCTGACCAAATTATCTGCACCACTTACAACGCTTGCCGTTGCATACGGATAATCTCCCAACTGGTTGCTGTAAAACCGTAAACCTTCTTTGGCAAAAGCCATACTTTTTTGCCATTTTTTATCGTTCCAAGGATTGTAAAAAGTAAAAATGTCTACCGTTTTATTGTTTAAAATCACAGTATCGTTTTGCATCACAAACTGCTTGCTTGCAAACCATGCAAAGTCATGTGCATTACTTAATTTATAGTGTAATATTTTAATATCTTTAGCAGACGGCGGGGCTAAACTTTCTAAGGATTTTATGGGCGTTTTATATTTCTTTTTCAACCCATTTTGAAAGTATAAATAGTTAGGTTGCTTGGCACTTGGCAGCTTACTTAATTGCTTCAATTTTTCTAGTTCATCAACGTTTTGCAATTGACCAGATGCGGCAACAACATAATTTTCTGGTACAGTAATTTTTACATCAAAACTGCCAAATTCGCTATAAAATTCCCCCTGATCTAAGTATGGCATTTCGTGCCAGCCTTTACTGTCATAAACCGCTGGTTTAGGATACCATTGCGTAGCTTGGTAGCTTTGCCCAACATGTCCGCCACGAGAAAAATTATATGGTAATTGTACATGAAAAGGCGTGGTAATAGCAATCGATTTGCTGGGCGGTAACGGCTGCAACAATACCAATTTTATAATATCAATATTAGTTGGATGGGCTTCTGTTACTGCATTTGAGTCATCTATTTTAAACGCTAGTTGGTTAATGTAGCCTTTGTTGCTATCGGCGGTAAAATAAAAATTTGTCCTGCCGTTTCGTAGCATTTGTTCACTAAAAGCGGTCTTATCGTTTTTATAAGCATTTGGCCATAAATGAAACCAAATAAACCGTAATGTATCGGGTGAATTATTGGTATAAATCAGCTTCTCAAGCGCCTCTAAACTATGTTGCTTATCATCTAACTGAACGTCAATTGTATAGTCAACTTTTTGCTGCCAATAATTGCTTAATTGGCAGTTTGCGGCTGATAGTTTGCAGAAAATAAATGTAAAAAGTAAAATATATCGCACACAATAAATTTATTGCTTTATCAAGCGTTGGTTGGCATTTATTTTATCTAAAATTTGATGGGCAACTTCCATTGCTAACAAGCCATCAATTTCACTAACTGTTGTTTGTTTATTGTTAATAATGGCATCTACAAAACTTTCCAATTCCAACTTTATGGCACTTGCTTGCAACACTTCAGGATT
>JAYWCY010000517.1:0-5263 GCA_043780175.1 Chitinophagales bacterium | reverse complement strand
GCCACATCAATGGTAATGCCTTGCTCTCTTTCGGCACGTAAACCATCGGTTAGCAAAGCCAAATCAATATCACCATCTTCACGGTTTTTTGTTTGCTTTTCTATTGCCTCTAAATGATCAATCATGATGCTTTTACTATCATATAATAAACGACCAATTAAGGTGCTTTTACCATCATCTACACTACCTGCTGTTATAAATCTTAGTAAGTCCATATGTTTTTTGTTTCTCACAAAGGAACGAAGGAGACAAAGCCCAGAAAGGCTTCTTTTTCATTCAGTGGTGATGTTTTATATTATTTTATAAAATATTTATAGTTCGTTGTGAACTTAGTATTCTTAGTTTCTTCATGTGAAATTTTAAAAGCAACAAAGGATACAACGACCACAACGGCTATTTATTTATTTCTTTGAACTTTGTTTTCTAGTTAAAATATTTTGTTTTCTTGGTGTACTTTGTATTCTTAGTTTCTTTGTGTGAAACTCTAGAAATAGCCGTTTTTCTTTCTGTCTTCCATGGCAGCTTCGCTCACTTTATCATCAATTCTTGTTTCGCCACGTTCGCTAGTTTTAGTAGCAATAATCTCGGTAATAATATCGTCAATACTGCTTGCATCGCTTTCTACTGCTGCAGTACAAGTCATATCGCCAACTGTGCGGTAACGTACTTTTTTTACAGAAATTTTATCAGTTGTTTCAAGCTGAATAAATTCAGACATTGCGACATATTGCCCTTCAAATTCTAATACTTCACGGTCATGCGCAAAATAGATAGATGGCAACACAATATTTTCTCTTTTGATGTAATTCCAAATGTCTAATTCGGTCCAGTTACTGATAGGAAATACACGAACGTTTTCGCCTTTATCAATTTTGCCATTATAAATGCTCCACAATTCAGGGCGTTGCAATTTTGGATTCCATTGACCAAACTCATCACGAACTGAGAAAATTCTTTCCTTTGCTCTTGCTTTTTCTTCATCACGTCTTGCACCACCAATACATGCATCAAATTGAAATTCTTCAATCGTATCTAGTAAAGTATAAGTCTGTAAAGCATTGCGGCTTGCAAACTTGCCCTTTGGTTCAGTTAAATTTTTAGCTTTAATCGTATCACCAACATGACGCACAATTAATTTCTCGCCAATCTCATCAGCCAATTTATCACGATAATCTAATGCCTCTTGAAAGTTGTGGCCGGTATCTATATGTACCAATGGAAAAGGAAATTTTCCAGGACGAAACGCTTTTAATGCCAAATGCACCAATACAATAGAATCTTTACCACCAGAAAATAATAGGGCAGGGCGTTCAAATTGACCAGCCACTTCTCTCATAATGTGGATGGATTCTGATTCTAATTGGTCTAAATAATCTAATCTGTAATTACTCATTTTATATTTTAGTTTTCACTTTTATCGTATAACAATTGTTCTATTTCACAGCTTCGTGTACATGCAAGCCACACTCCTTTTTACTTGCGTCTTCCCACCACCAACGGCCAGCTCTAAAATCTTCGCCTGGCTTTACAGCTCTGGTACATGGTAAGCAGCCAATGCTTACAAAACCTCTGTCGTGCAAAGGATTATATGGAATATTGTGTTTGGTAATTGCTGCTTTTACTTCCTCGGTAGTATAATGTAATAGAGGATGAAATTTGATAATTTGATTGCTTTCATCCCATTCTAGCATCTCTAAATTTTCTCTGTCTGGTGAATGCTCAGCACGTAAACCAGTAACCCACACGTCATTACCTGCCAAAGCTCTTTTTAATGGCTCAACTTTTCTTATAAAGCAACAACTTTTTCTATTCTCAACACTTTCATAAAAAGAATTTGGCCCTTTCTCAGCAACAAAATTTTGTAAGGCTTCGGCCTGGGGATAGTAAGCTTTAATATATGTATTGTAACGTTCGTTGGTACTGTTCCAAACGCTATAAGTCTCTGAAAATAAACGACCTGTATCTAACGTAAAAATACTAATCGGTACTTGATTAGCTAGTATTTCGTGGCTAATTAATTGGTCTTCAAAACTAAAACTTGAGGAAAAAGTAACTTTTCCTGGAAATTTATTTGTAAGTAATTCCAAACTTTCCCTTATTTTTAACCCACCAATTTGGTAGACTAATGGTATAAGGCTTTGTACATTATTATTTGTCATTCAATTTTAATTTGTTTGTGATGATTTTTTTGAGAGAAGTAGTAGCTAAGATTGTTTCTAAGATGATTTTTTATGCATCAAACAGCAACATTTATATAGATTAATATTTAATAATTTTATTTGCATAAAAAGAAACTCTACTTGATTGGTAGGCGAAGATATGGAATGCCATTTAATTTCCCGTAGCAAAAAGGGAAAACGGTTGCGTTTTCTGAAATTTTACAGAACTTCCACTTGATTTCTCAATAAATCTTCAAATATATCTCTTCTTCTAATTAGGTGAGATTTGCCATCTTTTACCAAAACTTCGGCAGGTTTGTAACGGCTATTAAAGTTACTGCTCATTTCAAAACCATAAGCACCAGCATTGGCAAATACCAATAAATCACCTTCGTTTATTTCGTTCAATTTTCTGTCGGTTGCAAATGTGTCAGTTTCGCAAATATTACCTGTAACTGTATATACTTTTTCTGCACCTTCTGGGTTAGAAATATTGGTTATTTTATGGTATGAATCGTAAAACATTGGTCTTATTAAATGGTTGAAACCGCTATTAACGCTGGCAAAAGTGGTAGTTTTTGTAGCTTTCAAAACGCTTACTTCTGTAATTAAATAACCACATTCACTTACCAAATATTTACCCGGCTCAAACCACACTTGCAATGGTTTACCATTTGGATTCGGATGATTTGCAAAGGCTCTACCTACTTCTTGTGCCAATAAAGTAATGTCAGTTTCAGCATCTCCTTTTTTATATGGCACTTTAAAACCGCCACCTAAATCAATCACTTCTAGTTCTTTAAATAAAGGAATAATGTCAAACAATACCTCAATACCTTTTACAAAAACGGCTACATCTTTAATTTCACTACCAGTATGAATATGCAGATTTTTGATAAAAATGTTATTGTCTGTAATGATTTTTAGCAACTCATCAATTTGATCTATAGGAATACCAAATTTGCTTTTATCGTGGCCTGTAGAAATTTTTAAATTGCCGCCAGCCATAATATTTGGTCGTAAACGAATACCAACAGGGTAGCTGTGGCTATATTTTTTGCCAAACTTTTCAAGGTTAGATAAGCTATCAATATTAATATGTATGCCTAAACTTTGTGCTTCTTCAATTTCGCTGAAAGTAATACCATTGCTGGTGTACAAAACTCTATTAGGTTCAAAACCTACATATAAGGCCAATTTAGCTTCGTTAATAGAGCTACAATCTATATTCCCACCAATATTTTTAATGTGTTTTAGAATATTAATATTTGTTAATGCTTTGCAAGCGTAAAATATTTTTACGTCCTGATTGGCAAAAGCTATGGATAATGATTGGTATTGCTCAGTAATTTTATCTGCATTATAAACATAAGTTGGTGTGCCAAATTGCTGTGCGATTGCTGCTAACTGTTGGTTGCTAAGTTGTGAAGCCATGTTATGTATAGAAGTAATTGGAACATCCAATTGAGTTGTATAAATGTGTCTTAATTCTGTTCGTTGTCTAACCCATCATCCTCGTCCTGCTTTATTTCCAGTTCACCAGATTCATTGACAATAATATCAGACTTTTCTGTTATAGCAGGTAAGGATTCTATGACAAAATCTTCTGGCGAAACTAATGTACCTTCAATAATTTGGTCAGTTAAAACTTCTCTGATTTTTGGTAAATCTGCTGGCGAATTAATACCAAAATAGTCCATAAAATTTTTAGAAGTAGCATAAATTAACGGATGACCAGGCATTTTATCGTTTCTTCCCGCAATCAATATTAATTCCTTCTCTAATAACTTCTGAACACTATAATCGCTATTTACACCACGTATGCTTTCTATTTCGCCTTTGGTAATGGGCTGTTTATAAGCAATAATGGCAAGTGTTTCTAAAGCCGCATTTGACAAGCGTTTTAAAAATTTATCGCCATTAAGCTGTGCAATGGTTTTATGAAAACTTGGCTTCGTTAAAAATTGTAATCCGCCACCACTTTCTTTTACTTCAAATGGATAAAATTCTGAGTTGTATTTCTCTTTTATGCCTGTAATGCAACTTTCAACTTGATCTAGCGATATACGCTCTTCCATAAAACCAAAGGCATTGTTGATTAACTCAACAATTTCTAAAGCCGTTAAAGGCTTTTCGCTGGCGAAGACAAGTACTTCGATATGAGGTATGATAGAAGCAGTATTCAAGTTTCAAGTTTACAAGTTTCAAGTTTAATTGCACAATTAAGATAAGAACGTACAAGTGTGCAACGCAACTAAAGTTAGATTGAAAAACAAATGTTGGCTACACAATTATTCTTTCTTTTGCACCCTTTTAGGGGCTGGGCTTAGCCTGCCAATGCTGCTGCGCCACTTACAATCTCGGTTAACTCCGTTGTAATTGCTGCTTGCCTAGCACGGTTGTAGCTCAGTTTCAAGCCTTTTAATAATTCGTTGGCGTTTTCACTTGCCTTGTCCATCGCTGTCATTCTAGCGCCATGCTCACTTGCATTTGCATCTAAAACAGCTTTAAATAATTGTGTATTTAGTATTTTGGGCATTAATTCTGCTACTAATATTTCTTGCTTAGGTTCAAAAATAAAGTCAGCTTTTGTAGCTCCATCTTTTTTTACAACCTTAGGTATTGGTAAAAATTGTTCTGCTTTAAATACTTGAGTAGCGGCGTTCTTAAATTCGCTATAAATAACTTCTACGGCATCAAACTCTTTATTTTCAAATGCGTTTACGGCAGCCTCTGCAGCAGCTTGTACGTTCTCAAAAGTTAAGTTTAAGAAAATATCTTTAAAAGTTGCATCAGTTGTATAACCACTTTTGCTCATGCTTTCCCAGCCTTTTTTGCCAATATTCCAAATGGTGATATTGCCTTTTTGTTCATGCTTACTATATTTAGTAAGTATTACTTCTTTGGCAGCTTTAACTACATTACTGTTGTAAGCACCTGCCAAACCTCTATCACTAGTAATTACAATCAATAAAACTTTTTCAATGGTTCTTTCTTCGGCCAATGCAATGCTGGTATCGCTATCAATATTACTTACAATATTGCTCAACATTTCTTGCAATTTTTGCGCATAGGGACGCATTTGTATGATGGCATCTTGAGCA
>JAYWCY010000516.1:0-2168 GCA_043780175.1 Chitinophagales bacterium | reverse complement strand
GCGGCTACAATTAAATAGTCTGAACCTTGATTTAAAAGATTATCAGGATTGCTTAGAAGTTGTGAAAGATTAATATATTCTTGGTATGCGACTAATCAAAATTCATATTAAACATTGCTTAGTTGTACTTTTTATACATTTATTTTCAAATAGTAATTTTGCCCAGACAAGTGCAGATACTTTACATCTTGATAAAATTGGTTTTACTAGTTTGTTTGCAAATGACAAATTCAACCCTAATAAACCATATCTCTCGCAATTAAGCCCTAAGGCTGTACCTTTTGTACAAGAATACATTCGTAAGCAAGGTAAGGAATTAACCAAAATGAAAGAATGGGGTCGTCCCTATTTTGATCTTTACGACCATATACTTACACAATATGGTGTGCCTAAAGAAATGAAATATTTAAGCGTTATTGAAAGTCATTTGCGCAGTGGCTTGGTATCTTGGGCTGGTGCAGTTGGTCCTTGGCAATTAATGGATTATGAAGCCAAACGGTTTGGATTACGTGTTGGTGCAATGGACGATAGAACAGATTATACAAAAAGCACACAAGTTGCGGCAAAATTAATGAAGGAACTCTACGATCAATTTGGCGATTGGTTACTCGTAGTAGCAGCTTACAACGGTGGTGCAGGCAGGGTAAGACAAGCTATTAGAAAAAGTGGCAGCAGAGATTTTTGGGATCTACAATACTTTTTACGAGAAGAAACCAGAACACACGTTAAGAAATTTATTGGCACGCATTATTTGTTTGAAGGTAGCGGTGGTTTAACTACCATGACCAAGCAAGAAGCCACAGATTTTAAAGCAAATGCTGTTAGTAAAGTTAATCAACCAATGACTGAAGAAGAATTAGCCAATACAATTACGATAAATATCAATGGCCGCTACAATTCTAGAATTGTGATTAAGTTTCTAGAAATTGATTTACCACAGTTTACTAAATGGAATCCTGAATTTGACAAGAAATTATCAATTGGAGAAAGCTATCATTTACGTCTACCGAAAGATAAATTACCAATATTTGAAGCAAGGAAAAATGAGATTCTTTCAGAAAGTATTAGGCTGTTAATAGAGGGAAAATAATTTCTAATTATAAATCAGGAACCGCATCTTTATGTCGCCATAAGTGTAAGCAAGCATACGTTCTGTAAGGCATCCATTTTGCAGATAATTTTAGCAACTTCTCTCGCAAAGCCTTTTTATCTGTTGCATCTAATTTGTACAATTTTATCATCATTTGTTGTATTACCAAATCGTCAATTGCAAATACATCTTCGCGACCTAGACTAAACATCAGCAGCATTTCAACCGTCCATTTTCCTACACCTTTTATTTGCGTAAGCAATGCAATAATGTCTTCATTATTCATTGCAAGCAACTTCTTATCAGTAATTTTATGCTCAATACAAAATCTAGCGACGTTTTGTATGTAACCCACTTTGTTATTGCTTAAGCCAACGCCTCGCAATTGCTCAAAAGGAGTATCTAAAACTTGTTGTGGTTTAGGTTCTTTACGATCGTACAATTCTAAAAATCTACGAAAAATAACAGCCGCAACTTTGGTACTTAATTGCTGGCTCATAATACTAGCCATCAAGCGTAAAGGAATGTTTTTTCGCAACTGTAATTCATGTACAGTTGTACCAAGTGTTACAGCCAATTTTTTATCTTTTTGTAAATGAGGAACATAATCCATAAAAGCAATTTCACACAAAGTACACCAAGAATTAGGTTCACACAAAGCACACTAAGAATACAACGTACACAACTTTATTTCTCAAATATTTACTATCAAATAATAATGTTCAGTAACAAGCCCTTTATATACTTGGTGTACTTTGTATTCTTTGTTTACTTCGTGTGAAATGACTAAACGAGTTATTCAACTTACCAATGATGGCAGCACAACCATTGTATTGCCAGAAAAAGGTATTACTTATCATAATACGAGCGGTGCTATTGGCGAAAGCTTGCATGTGTTTATTGATGCAGGTTTGCAAGAGCTTATTCAATCGCAATCGCTATCAAATATTTGCATTTTTGAGATGGGTTTTGGCACTGGTTTAAATGCTTTGCTTACTTGGCAATTTGCGCAGCAACAACAAGTTTCTATCCATTATACAACAATTGAGCTCTACCCTATTTTACCTAAAGAAGCTAC
>JAYWCY010000515.1:0-2405 GCA_043780175.1 Chitinophagales bacterium | reverse complement strand
TATTAAAGGAAACAGGGTCAGAAGCACCGCAACCGTTATCATTAGTCACATATTGAACTTTTGCTGGACCAGAACCAACCGCAGTTACAGTAAATGGATTACCAGAAGATAGATTAATAGATGACAATACAGGATTAGAACCTGGATTAATAATTGACCAAGTACCATTATTTCCTACAGTACCATCATTCGCACGACCTGTAAATGTTTGACTTTCACCAATCACCATGGCATTCTTGCCACCAATTTGTTGTGGTGTTGCTGCTTTATCTTTTACAATCACACCCAATGAATATTCATCATTTAATCCACAATCGTTAGTAACATTTAACTTAACGATATAGGTACCTGCACTTGCGAAACTGTGTGTATGTGTAGTACTCGAGTTGATTTCAGCACTTGTTCCATCATTATAGTACCAAGTGTACGTTAAAGGACGGTTATTTGTACTTGTAGTAGCACTACTATTAAATGTTACATCACTATTTACACAATAAACCGAACCTAATGTTGGTGGATTAATTGTAAACTTAGCAGTTGGTTTTGTACAAGGTACAGACACAACAATTGGAAAATCTACATAAGCACTTCCACATGTATTAGTTACAGTAAATCTTACATTTGAACTACCTGCGGCATCAGCTTTAATTTTATAAGAGCTAACAGCAGTTGAAGTAGCAGTAGATGATAATACAGCAGTGATTCCACTTGTTGGTACGTCATTTGTAAATGACCAATTACCAGTTGTACTATAAGATTGCAAAGTTTGATTGTCACCAATAAACATGGTAGGGCTACCACCAATTGCTTGCGGTGTAGCAGGTACATCTAATACTGTTACATTGGTTGCGTACACATCGTTTAAACCACAATCATTACTTACATATAATTGTACAGTATAAGTACCAGCTTTTAGGAATGAATGACTTTGTGTGGAAGGTATACCAGTCATATTATTTACATCTTTAGTATCTGCAGTGCCATCACCCCAAGACCAAGTGTAAGTTAAATTCTCGCCACCAGTGGTTGTTGATGTATTGGTGAAAGTTGCTGAGTTACTTGTACCAGTAAGATTACTTGCACAAAATTTAGTTGGTAAGGTCGCTGTAAATTTAGCTGTAGGTTTAATACAAAGCTTGGTAACACTTATTTTTATAGAAGCAGGTAAAGAAGCACCACAACTAGTATTACTAACTGTTAAACTTACCATACCAGACCCTACTGCAGTAGCTCCAATATCAAACGTAGAGCTCGTAGTGCTCGAAGATATTTGAGTTAAAGCTGGCGTTGTTTGTATTGCAATGCTCCAAGTATAAGTAGGATTAACTTCGTTAGTATTGCCAACTAAAGTTTGTATATCATTTAATAACATCGCTGCATTACCACTAATAGTTGGTGTAGCTGGTACATCTAAGATGGTGACTTTTTGCGTAGTTGAACTATTTAAACCACAAGCATTTTGTACAAATAATTTAACATCAAAAGTACCAGCTTTGGTAAATGTATGATCAGGCATGGTCATACCAGACAATTGGGTACCATCATTAATATACCAAGTATACGTGGCGCCTGTACCTGCATCAGGAGCTATTACATTTTTCAACGTTGAGGCGGCTGAATTAACACAGCCTCCAAGTGATGTTAAATTGGTAAATGTAGCAGATGGTGCAACACAAGGTGTTGTAATAGTTATAGGGAAAATAGCTGGTTTAGAATCACCACAACCATTTGTAACCGTATAGCCAACTGTTGGTGTACCCGCTATTTGTGCTGTTACAGCATATGTAGCTAAACCGTTCGTTCCGCCAGTTAAACTAGCATCACTAATAGACCAAGACGCTGATATACCACTTGTTAATGCAGTACCAGTTAAGGTTTGCGTATTAGAACCAGCAGTGGTTACCATGGCTGCTTTACCACTTATTTGTGGGGTAGCTGGCACGTCTAACACCGTAATTGTTTGTGTTTTTTCAGCATTATTACCACAAGCATTTTCTACATAAAGCTTCACATCGTACTTACCAGCTTGTGTAAACTTATAATTAGAAATATAAGTAGCACCAGTATTAGTTATTGGCGCACTACCATCATTAATATACCATTTGTACGCCGTAGCGTTAATAGTACCAGTTGGTGAGAATGTATAAGTCGTAGAGTTTGCGCAACCATTTTGATTAGATAAAGCATCTTTAGTAACAATAAACGTAGCATCTACTGTACCGCAAGGCGCTGTTATAACAATAGGGAAAGTTGCAATTGCAGAAGTGCCACAAGTATTAGTAACTGAATAAGTAACATTTGCTGTACCTGCAGCAATAGCAGTTACAGTAAGTTTAGCAGTTGAAGATGTACCATTTAATACAGCTGGATTTCCAAGAGCCCATGTATGAGATGTGTATGATGCA
>JAYWCY010000514.1:0-2556 GCA_043780175.1 Chitinophagales bacterium | reverse complement strand
GCTTAATTGGCAACACATACAATGGCAAATTTTCCAATTCTTCGGTAAATTTAGTCAATCGTACAGCATCTTTTTCTGTTGTTAGTATTAGTTTATTAACAGCGTCAATCTCGTCAAATTTAGTTTTTATTTCTTGCAAATCATCAATGGTAAAAATATGATGATCGCTATAGTTTTTTTGATAGTACGTATAAGCACGTTCTAGCAGATATTCTTTAATAGGTTTTGGATTGGCAATACCGCACACCAAATACACTTCTATGTCTTGTGTGATAACTTTTTTTATTTGATTATAAATGTGATAAGGCAAGCCATATTCAATAGTTGTGAAGAAAATATGCTGTTTTTTAAGTGGCTTTAATTCACGAATAATTTTATTTTTTTTTTCTTCTGATAAATCTGCTGGGCATTTTGTAACAATGATAATTTGGCTGCGCTTTGCAGAAGTCCATTCATCTCTTAAATCGCCTGTTGGCAAAAAGAAATCACGTGTATACAAATTGCTAAATTCAGTTAATAAAATATTAAATCCAGCATTCACTGATCTGTGCTGAAAAGCATCATCTAAAATAATCACATCTAAATTTGGTATATCGTGTAATAACTGAGGAATTGCAACCAACCGCTCCTCGCCTACAGCTACTGCCACTTCAGGAAACTTAGCATGAAATTGCATTGGTTCATCACCAATATCTAGCGCTGTGGTATTTGCATTTGCCAAAGCATAACCTTTGGTTTTTCGCTTGTAGCCCCTACTTAAAGTGGCAATTTCAAATCGTGGATGCAATAGTTCTATTAGGTACTCAACCATTGGGCTTTTACCGGTACCACCAACAGCAATATTACCAACACATATTAATGGAAAATTAAAAGTAGCCGAATGCAAATACGCCTTATCAAATAACCAATTTCTTACAATTACTACCGCACCATAAAGCATGGCAAAGGGTAGCAATACAATCCTGAATGATTTAAGAAAAATATTATTAATGTTCATTTATTAAGTTTTTAATGGCAACGCTTATGACACTGATTTTGATAGATAAAACGGATCAGAATTTTATCATTGCTATCATTCAAATCATTTTAATCAGTGGTCAAATTCATACACCGCATTTGGTGTAATACAAAAGTTTAAAGGTATGTCAAAATCGTTCGTATCAGTAATTACGTCAATTGGTTCAAAATAACTAAAGCCCATTAGTGCTACATCAGATTTACATTGATTTAAAAATCGATCATAAAACCCCTTGCCATACCCAACTCTATAACCTAGCTTGTCAGAAACAAGTAAGGGCACAAATACCAGATCTATATCAATTGGGTTAATAATTTCACCAGCTTTTGGCTCAGTAATGCCATAAGAATTAGTTGTATAAATAGTGTCTTCATCTATCAAGCTGGCCTGCATGGTATTATTAGTAAAATCGCTTATAGGATAGGCAATTTGCAAGCCTTCAACCATATGCCGTAAATAGCTAGAATATAAATGTGTGTTCGGTTCTGCCATATTTGCCATGGGCCAATAAGTCAACAACGTTTTAATCCCTTTAAAGTTAAACGTCTGTAATTGGATCAATAATAAATCATCTAATTTAAATTTTTCTTTAGATGAAATATCTAGCCGCTTTTGTTTATAGATGGTTCTTAGTTCAGCTTTTGTCATAATAATTGCTATAAAGATAATCTGATAGCATTTGCCTGTGTTTTTACAAAAGCTTTATCTACCTTTTGCGTAAATGGTATTGACCCAATTTTAGGATAGCCAGACCAAGCAACAATTTCGTTTTCATAATCTAAATATTGATCGTTAAATATCCAGCCAAGCACATCAATACCACGCTGCTTACAAATGCTTGCTGTAAGCAAAGAATGATTGATACTACCTAAATAATTTCTACTTACCAATATTACTTTGACTTGCAATTGTTCAATCAAATCAATTATAAATTGTGTATCGTTAATTGGCACCATAATGCCACCTGCGCCTTCAATTACAAGTTTTGAGTTTGAAGTTTGGGGTTTACAATTTGAAATTTCATCCAAATTAATTTCAACCCCTTCTTGCCTTGCAGCAATATGTGGTGATGCAGGTAAAGCCAGTTTATAAACCTCTGGATGAATAATTGTTTGTGTGTTGCTTATTAAATTTTTTACAGCCAAAGCATCAGTACCCTCGTCAAAACCAGCTTGAATAGGTTTCCAATAATCGGCTTGCAAAGCTTCGGTAACAATTGCACTTACTACTGTTTTACCTACACCTGTACCTGTACCTGTAATAAAAATAGACGAGCCGCCCCCAGCCCCTAAAAGAGCGTTAGAAAGACCATTATTCTTAGAATGAATATTACTCATAGAGCTATTTCTTATTCCCTTTAGGGGTTAGGGGTTTCAAAAAACGAAAATACCGTTGTGCCATAATTTCTTTGAAAACTAAAGCCGGCATAACCTACATAATTGTTACGTGGTGTGTGTTCTAGCACAAAATAACCACCATCAGCAATCATTTTTTTATCAATAATTATTTTAGGTATTTCATCAATAGAGCCCAAAGAG
>JAYWCY010000513.1:0-4220 GCA_043780175.1 Chitinophagales bacterium | reverse complement strand
TAAAAACCATTTATTGTGAAAAAGTAATCACAATAAATTTTGGTTGTTAACAATTATTTAGCTTGCAAATAGGTGATTTTCAACGTATTTACACAGGTTATATGAATAAGACGTGTAAAAAGGATCTAAATGAATAAAATATATACTATTATTTATAAATTTATATGCGCCTTTATGATTACGTTGTAGCAAGCTTTACAAGCTGATTTTACTAACGCGTATTAGGACTTTCGTGTGTGTTTTAAATGACATACTAGGGATCTGGGTTGGTTTTACTACAAAAATGAAGAGACCCCTTTTATACATTGATAATCAACTACTTAATATGTATTTAAGCTAATTATTTACGCTAATTATAATTTACTATTATAATAATTTCAACAGCTTACATAGTTTTTAGTTATTGAAATGCCACACTTCACAATGTTGTATCCTTTCAATTTTATTGCGCTTTTAGTAATACAATATATTGCCATCGATATGATACTGGCTTGCAAAACATTACAATAAGTTATTAAATATTAAGAATCCAGACCTTTATTTCTGCATACTAAATGCTGTACAATGGAAAATAATTTGTTCAAAAAACAAAATACATAAAATTTAAAAATATACTAGAGAAGAATTTTGGTAGAAATACAGTCTAGACAATGAACATATTTAAAATACTACAAAAATAGCAAGCCGAAAGAGGGCTATTTTAAGAATTGCACCAGTTATTATTCTCATTTTCAATTTATTTTTAATGCTGTTGCGAAGGTCTAAACGCATCAAAAAAATCCCTTACAAATAATTTGCAAGGGATTTTTCATAAAAATGAATAGATAACAATTACAAACCAAACAAGCCGCTGTTTAATAACTGTAAAGTTCTGGTTCGGTAGGCGTTTGGCACTAATAATGAAATATTGTGATGACTACCACCATAACTTACCATGGTAACAGGTATTTCGTTAATAGCAATAAATAATTTTTGTAAAACACTATCTGTTTTTGCAATTTCATTGCCTACAATAGATACAATACTTTGGTTGGTTTCTACTTCTACATGACCAAATGGCTCTAGCTCTTGTACTATTTCTTTCAAAAATTCAGCACTATCTATAGTTACTGATACCGCCACTTCAGAAGTGGTAATCATATCTATAGAGGTTTTGTATTTTTCAAATACTTCAAATACTTTTCTTAAAAAGCCATAAGCCAGCAACATGCGGCTACTCTTAATTTTAATAGCAATAATACCATCTTTTGCAGCCACAGCCTTAATACCTACGCTACCTGCTTCTTTGGTAATAACTGTACCCACAGCTTCTGGCTGCATGGTATTGAGTAGCTTTACTGGTACATTTTCTTGTTGCGCAGGCCAAATACAAGTTGGGTGTAGAATTTTAGCACCGAAATAAGCTAGCTCTGCCGCTTCGTCAAAGCTTAATTGTTCAATAGCGTTGGTTTTTTCTACAATACGAGGATCGTTATTGTGCATACCATCAATATCTGTCCATATTTCACAAACCGTTGCATTTACTGCAGCAGCTATTAGCGAAGCAGTATAATCGCTACCGCCTCGTTTTAAGTTGTCCACCTCTCCTCTTGCATTTTTACAAATATATCCTTGTGTAATAAATAATTTTTTAGAAGTATAATGCGCTAAAATTGGCATTAGTTTCGCTCTAATAGCGCCTACTTGCGGCTCACCATTAGCATCTATGCTCATAAAATCTAAAGCTGGTAGCAATTGATGATCGATACCTTGTTCTTCCAAAAACACACAAAACAATTTAGTGCTTAATAACTCGCCCTGTGCTAAAATATCTTTATTCAATGCATCGCTAAAAGAGATACGCAAAATGATATTTAAAAATTCAAAATGCTCACTTACAATGGCGTTGGCTTTCGCTTGTGCGGCTGTACCACTGGCCAATAGTAATACGAAACTTCTATAATGCGTCTCTAATGTATCTATGCTTTGTTTGGCAGCCTCACGGTCGCCTTTTGCTAAATGCTTACTAATTTCTACTAACGCATTCGTAGTGCCACTTAACGCACTTAACACCACAATTTTCGAATCTACACCTTTGGTAATTAATTGTGCTACTTGATGCATCCGTTCTGGCTTACCTACACTGGTACCGCCAAATTTCATTATTTTCATCGCTATACGTTTAAGGTGTGCGGTAGCACTGTAACAGCTTATTAGGCAAGCAGCAAATACTACCCTACTTTTTTGTGGGTGCAAATATATACCTACTTTAAAATGATTGAGTGAATGTTTTAGCTATCAAATATGATAAAAAATAGCGAATTTTACAATTACTACTATTTAGCTAAAACAATGGCAAGCTTCGCCTTCTGTTTTCCTTACTTTTACACCCCTAAATACATCTTTTTAGCAAGTATATTCAGGTAGATAGGTATAAAAAATTACCGCATACAGAATAAGTGAAATTAATAAGCAATGGAATTAACAAAAAATTTTGAGCCGCAGGCAATAGAGCTAAAATGGACAGACCTATGGAAAGAAAAAGGCTATTTTAAAAGTGTGCCTGATGCCAGAGAGGCCTATACAGTTGTAATTCCGCCACCTAATGTAACTGGTGTGTTACACATGGGACATTGCCTAAACAATACTATTCAAGATATTTTAGTGCGCCGTGCTAGAATGATGGGTAAAAATGCTTGTTGGGTGCCAGGTACCGACCATGCTTCTATTGCTACAGAAGCCAAAGTGGTAGCAATGTTGCGCGAAAGAGGTATTACAAAATCATCTTTAACAAGAGACGAATTCTTAGGCTATGCCTGGGAATGGAAAGAAAAATATGGCGGCATTATTTTACAACAATTAAAAAAACTAGGCTGTAGTTTGGATTGGGATAAAACATCCTTCACTATGGATGAAGATTACTACAAAGCAGTTATTAAAATATTTGTTCAGCTACACCAAGAAGGTATTATTTACCGTGGGTTAAGAATGGTCAATTGGGATCCTGCTAGTAAAACTGCCCTTAGCGATGAAGAGGTAATCTTTAAGGATATTGACAGCAAATTGTACTATGTAAAATATCCGCTTGTAACAGTGGACGGTCGACCATCGACAGTGGACTTTATGATGGTAGCTACAACAAGGCCAGAAACCATTTTGGGCGACGTAGCTATTTGTGTAAATCCAAATGACGAACGCTATCAAGCATGGATTGGTAAAGAAGTCATCGTACCAATTATTAACCGTAAAGTACCCATTATTGCAGATGACTATGTGGATGCAGAATTTGGTACTGGGGCATTAAAAATCACTCCAGCACACGATAAAAACGATAATGAAATTGGCAGAAAACATCACCTAAAAACGATTGATACTTTAGACGCTGATGGTAAGTTTACTGCTGAACAATTAATGGACGAAAACCCATCTGACCAAGTATTGGCTTATAATGGCATTGATCGTTTCATACTAAGAAAACATATTGCAGAAGACATTGCAGCAATTGGATTAATTGAAAAAATAGTAGATTACAAAGGGCAAGTTGGAACAAGTGAAAGAACTGGTGCTATAATAGAATCGAGATTGAGCCTGCAGTGGTTTGTAGATATGAAAACGTTTTTGGCCAATAATCCAGAAACCTTATCTAGTGTAATGAACGATGATATTACGTTTCATCCTGCCAAACTAAAAAACACATACAACCATTGGTTAACGAATATTAAAGATTGGTGTATTTCGCGTCAGCTTTGGTGGGGGCAACAAATACCTGCCTGGTATGATGAAGCAGGCAATTGCGTAGTTGCTGAAAACAAAGCCTTAGCAGAAACGCTTTATGAGCAGCAATACGGTCGACAGTTGACCGTTGACGGTGGACTAAAACAAGATGAAGATGTTCTAGATACTTGGTTCTCATCTTGGTTATGGCCAATGGAAGTATTTAAGGGTATTAGCAATCCTAATAACGCAGAAGTTAATTATTACTATCCTACTACCACTTTGGTTACTGGTCAAGATATCATCTTTTTCTGGGTGGCAAGAATGATTATGGCTGGCTATGCATTTAAAGGTGAATTACCATTTAAGGATGTGTATTTCACTGGTATGGTGCGTGACAAACAAGGCCGCAAAATGAGCAAGCAGTTAGGTAACAGCCCTGATTTATTGGGCTTAATTGATAAATATGGTGCCGATGCTGTACGCTTTGGTATTATGTTCTCATCACCTGCTGGTAATGATTTAAT
>JAYWCY010000512.1:0-3659 GCA_043780175.1 Chitinophagales bacterium | reverse complement strand
GGTGTATCAGGATCGCCACCGCCTTGAGGTTGCGCTAAAAGTACCAAAGGCATCAAAATACTTACAAACATTGCTAAACAGCTATAAAGGGTATGTTTTTTCATTGTGTTTGTTTATGGCGTTAAGTTGGTTTTGGTTTTTTAAATGAGGGACGAAATGGTTGGTTCTCTAATCCCTCATTATTTTGTTCTTTATGTTGTGTTCTTTACGTTCCTTATTCCCCCTTTGGGGGCTAGGGGGCGCCTATTCCTTCACAAATTGTTGTTTTTGTATGCCATCGGTACCCTTAATTACTAACACATAATTGCCACCTGCCAAGCTTGCTGTATTTACCGATACGGCTGTTGTGCCTGCTGCTACTTGGGCTATTTGTTTGCTGAGTAGTTTGCCTTGCATATCCGTAACTGTGATGTCTATAGGACCTGCTTTGGTTACAGTTACTTGCGCGTACAATGTGGCTTGTACTGGGTTTGGATAAATAGACAAGGCGGGCTTAGTAACATTTGACAACTGACAACTCACCACCTTACTATAAGCATTGCTGGCATCTTTATCTACACTTTGTAAGCGATAGTAAACAGTAGAAGGCAGATTACTGATAGTGGACAAGTCATCGTTATAGGTATAGCTGCCAGCACCTGTTGCAGCTACTTTACCTACTGTGCTAAAGTTACTTCCGTCTGTGCTGCGTTGTACATTGTAGTAGGCAAGGTTTAGTTCTGTGGCACTTGTCCAACTAACAGCTACTGTTTTGTTGGTTTGTAATTGTGCGGTAATATCTACTAGTTGTACTGGCAATACGGTAGTGCCTAGTAAGCCTATCTCAAATCTATTCTCACCTTTGGTAGCAGTATCAGCAGTAATATCAAAGCTATAGCTATCACCAACATTGCTAAGCACCGTTTCAGTTTTCAAGAGTTTGTCTCTTAATACCACTTGGGTATTTGGTAGGCCAGTCAATTCACTTAAACTGATGTTATACATATTGGCTGCACCTGTTTGTATACCCAAAGAGATGGTGCTACCATTGATAGCAGTCACATCTCGATAGTCGATGGCTAGTCTTGCTTTACCACTAGATAGACTATAGAAATCTAGAATGCTATTACTTAATTTAGGGGCGTCATATCTATCTGTTGCAACAGCCGAAGCGCTGCTATTGAACCCAAATTGTATATCATCTATAAAACCTGCACTATTGTTTACGGCAAGCCGTAAACGTGGTGCTGGTGTACCAGTACCAAATAAATCTAAAATTGGAGTAGTTAATGTTTTATCTGCTTCTCTAAAGCGGATAGTGGCAGACGCAGTTGGCTGGATATAGAAGGCACCCATATTTGGTATAATTATGTCTCTTCCATCATTAGTGATTGCTGTAAAACCACCTCTCATTATTGTAGTACTACCTGCAGAATATGCCGGGTTATAAACATACACCGTACTCGCAATGGTATTTAAGAGTGTAGTGCCATCAGCCAAGCGCACATCTTTTAAATTAATTGGGCTTGGGTACGGATTACCTATTAAGTTATAATTATCTGTATTAACGCCACCATTTACAATGGCAACATCTACATTACCTTGGTTAATTGTACCACCAATCACATCAATGGTTACTGGGCTGGGTGAACCACCCGAACTCGCATAGCTTCCACCTGTACCTTCATTACCATTACCTCTTACAAATACGTATAAACCTTGACCAACACCCCAACTATAGCCACTATTAGTAATTTTTGTTAATGGACTTACATAAGGGCTAATGGTTGCAGATGGATTATAGGCAAACGCAGATGGATTACCCGTGCTTAAGCCATAAGTACCTAAGCCGCCACCAGTTAAACCAGTAATTTGGAAATTGTCTATTAACTGCACCAACGTTTGTGCCGAATTATAAGGATGACTTAATGTTCTATAACCACGTTGTGCTTGGCTGTAACGCTGTACAGTTACATTACCGCTTATATAAGTACCGCTATTGCTACCCGCTGCAATAGAACCGCCACCAAAAATATCTGTTGATACTAATGTTAAGTAGCCGCCTGTGATAAGTAAACCAGTTGTGGGTGTTAATACACCAGATAAGTTTAAATTACCACCCAAGGTTACACCTGCTGCATTATTAATGATTAGATTTTTTATCGTATTGCTACTAAATGTGTTTGCAGATATTGTTTGAACACTAGAACCTTTCATTTCTATTGTACCAGTTGTTGCTATTAGTGTACCGCTATTACTAATATTACCGCCTAATTGAAACGTACCAGTAATAGTTAATGCAGCCCCATTATTAATAATTAAATTATTTACTTTTTGAATAGTATTTGCATTAGGGTTAAAGCTTACGCCAGATGGTATAGTTACACTTGTAGTATCGCCGGGCAAACTAGTTTTACTCCAGTTAGCAGCATTAGTCCAATCAGAACTGACTGTACCTGTCCAAGTATTCGTACAATCATTTATAACAACAGCTTGAATGGCGGTATTGGTACATCCTGCAGCATTGGTTACTGTTACAGTATAACTATTAGTTATATTAAAGGTATTTGTAGCTGTGTTTACAGAGTTGCCGCCAGACCATATATAACTTACTCCACCAGATGCAGTTAATGTTACCAAGCTACAATTATATGCAACACCACTGATACTCGCTGTTGGTAACGCATTAACAATACCATTTACGGCAACATTTGCACTGCTCAATCCAATGATAAGTAACGTAGCGGTACAAGTAATATTACCACTTGGGGTGCCAATGGCACTACTTTTTAATCTTACATAAATAGTTGTAGTAGCAACAGTACCTAAAGATTGTACTAATATGACACTATTTGCGAATCCTACCCCAGTAGTTAGTGAAATTTCAAAGCCAGCAGGCGCTGTAACAGTAATATTTGTACCAAGGCCAGTACCACTTACGGTAAAATTTTGTTCTGATGAAATGCTACCAGAACATGCATTAAATTGCACTAGCGAACTAACACTTGTAGTAATATTACCTACAAAAACTCTATTTGAAAAAACATTTGCAACAGGAATTTCGGCAAAACTAGTACTTGAATAAATTAATATGGCAAATATTAATGCTGTGTAATGGAGAGAGGTTTTCATATATGAACGGTTTTTTTGACAGATGAGAGGTGAATTTTCACTCAATTACTTTGACTTTTTCAATAATCTAGTCAAATACGCTGTAAATAATTAGCCTTTAATTGTTGATGCGAAAAGAAAAAATAAGTAGGATATTACTGTACTTAAAGTTAGCCTTTATAAACAAGTGCATCTAACATTAAAAGTTAAAGTATATAAAATAACCTAAATTTAAACATACTACTACAATTGACATTGCATTAAAAACCACTATTGTCTTTTTTACTGTTTAATTAAAAAAAAATGATTACTTATAAAAACTAAACAAAATCCTTCTCACTAAGGAGCATTAAAGCAACTATGGACTATTTTTTATTTATATCTATTTAAAATATATATTATTTAAAACAGTACATTTACCTTATAAATAAATATTCATAATTTCGTATTGTATAAATATTTTATGAAAAAAAGTTTACCTAACTAATATTTCAGAATAGCCTACAAGGCAACTGTTTTTAATGCGTTTTTCTATGCGTTTTTTAGCAACAATGCGCTTTTTTTATCTT
>JAYWCY010000511.1:0-4352 GCA_043780175.1 Chitinophagales bacterium | reverse complement strand
AATGGTAGCAATCATAGATCTTAATCTGTTCTAGGACACGTATCTTTATTAAAGGTTTATTGTCGAGCTTCCCTACATTGTTAATTATAGGCAAAATCGTACTGCAAGGTATAAGAACGTAGCTAACCACCTAATATTTTAAGGAACATTTTATGATTGATGTTTTATATGCTGTAATAGAGCCTTTTATAGATGAAAAAATAATACAGTCTAAATTAGAATTGCTACCACCACTACTACAAAAAGCCATTTTAGCCTATCAAAAACCAACAGACAAACTGCTACGATTGTATGGGAAGTTATTATTAAAAGAAACTATTTACCGTTTTGGTTTACAAGATACGATTAATATGGATATGCTAAATATGGATGAAGATGGAAAGCCCAACTTTAATAATCACCTCTTTTTCAATCAAGCGTATTCCATTGATATATCTATTTTGGCTGCTTGCAGGCATTCCAGCATTGGAATTGATGTTGAAAAATTGCATGAAATAGATATTCAATTATATGAAGCCTATTTTACCAAGATCGAATGGGACACAATTAGTGCTTCAGATAGTATTATCAATACCTTTTTTGATTTTTGGACGCGCAAAGAAGCTGTTTTAAAAGCTGCGGGTAAAGGGTTGGTAATAGATATGCAAAACGTTGAAGTGGTAAGCAATCGTGTTTTATTAGATGGTAATATTTTTTTTATACAAAAAGTCGATTTGCCTTCAGAATATATTTGCCATATTGCCTCGCTAGTACCAGATAATCCGGTACATATTGCAAATTTTAATCCTTTTTAGTGCGTCAATTATTTTTTAATTTGTTTGAATGGCGTTAAAATCTCTGTTATTGCAGGTACAAATTGTAAAAATTTGCCTAATATTTTATCAATAATGTATTCTGGGAATAATAATTGCTATGTTCAAGCAATTAAAAGCATTTAAAGCGTATCTATATAGTTACTATCATCCATTTATAATACAGATGAAATATATTCTGTTCTTCTTTTGTTTACTTTTTTTTCGTAATGCTGTGGGTGCTGGTATGCTTAATACTACATTTAAAATGCACGGTTTAGATATAGATACTTTAATTGTAACCAACGATACTGTTGTGTGTAAAGGTCAAAGTGTGCCGTTACAGGCTTTACCTGCTTTTAGCTACGCTTGGTCGCCTAAAGCTGGGCTAAGTGATAGTACAATTAGTAACCCAATTGCTACACCAGCACTAACTACTAAATACCAATTGCAATCTCAAAAAATAGGTCCAAACTTGGTGGTTAATAGCGATTTTTCGGCTGGTAACACGGGCTTTACATCACAGTATTTGTATTCTTTATCTGGTATACCAGAAGGTGTGTATTTTGTAGGTACCAATTCTTTTCCATGGCATCCATTTTTAAATAGTAATGTAGATCATACAACTGGTACAGGTAATATGTTGCTGGTAAATGGTGATACCACATTTAATGTGATTATCTGGCAGCAAAATATTGCAGTAGTACCTAATACAACTTATATTTTTTCTGTGTGGTTACAATCTATTTATTCGGGTAATCCTGCTGAATTACAGTTTTCTATCAATGGCAACCAAATAGGCAATATTTTTAATGCAAGTCCTACTGAAGGCATTTGGCAACAATTTTATACAACTTGGCAGTCTGGTGCTTCTGCTTCTGCTTCAATATCTGTTATCAATAAAGACACGATTAAAAAGGGCAATGATTTTGCATTAGATGATATTTTATTTGCAGAAATATTGGTAGAAAAAGATTCGGTTACCATTGGCATAGCCAATAAACCTACTCTAAAAGTTACACCAGATACAGCTGTGTGTAGCGGTAGCCAATTACAGTTACAAGCTAGTGGTGCCAATAGTTATACATGGCAAGCCAACAGTTATTTGTCTGCATTAAATATTGCAAACCCTATCGCCACACCATTAAAAGATACGAGCTTTATTGTAACGGGCTATAGTATTCCTGGTTGTTTTAGTACGGATACGATAGCCGTAAAAATATTGCCCAATCCTGCAGTTAGTATAGTTGGTATTAGCAGCTTTTGCAAGGGCGATAGTGTGATGCTAAAGGTAGTAGGTAGCACTGGTAATTATTTATGGCAGCCGGCAAATAGTTTAAGTGATAATACCATAGCTAATCCTATTGCCAAGCCCTCAATTACTACCCAATATATCGTAACAGTAACCGATGCAAACCAGTGCAGTAGTAAAGATTCTTTAGTGGTTACTGTGAATCAGCCGCCAAGTTTGGTGCTTACTAAAGACAACGATATTACTTGTGTAATAGGTACTGCCAACTTGCATGCTAGCGGCGCTGCGCAATACTTTTGGTATCCTACACAAACATTACAATATGCTACAACGGCTAATCCAATCGCTACGCCATTTGCAAGTACCATATATCATGTAAAAAGTTATTCTGCCCAAGGTTGTTATGCAGAGGATTCTATATTGGTAAATGTAGCTTCTGGTGGCACAGATAATGGCTACTTGATGCCATCTGCATTTACACCCAATGGTGATGGCGTAAATGATTGTTTTGGGGTAAAAAAATGGGGCAATACCACCAACTTACAATTAGACATTTATAACCGCTTTGGTGAACGTATATTCTCGGGTTATAGTAGTAATGCCTGTTGGGATGGTACCTATAAAGGCATCGCACAAGCACCGGGCACATATGTGTATCAAATTGTAGCCACCACAAATTGTGGTGCGGTGTATAGAAAGGGTACAGTGGTGCTTATTCGCTGATAATTCTTACCCACCCTTTTTCATAAGATTGAGTACGAGTAACTTTCGATAATGACCATGAAATTTATGTAACAAGCTGTACATTTATTGCTTATAATTTTTTATGGAGCAATATCTTTTTATACTGGCAGCGTTGATAGTAGGCATCATAATTGGTTGGTTATTAAAAACAGTCATTGTAGGCTCTCAAATTGCCATACAAACCAATGCAAATGAACAACTACAAGTCAGGTTGCACGAGCAACAACAGTTAACCAATGTTCAGGCTACACAAATAGTACAACTGCAAACGGATGCCACAACATTTAAGACCTTATACGATACTACGAAGCAAGAGTTAAATACAATAAAGCTTGAGAAAATACAGATGAATAATGACTTACTGCGCCTAAGGGCAGCACAAGCACAAGATGCTGCAATGCTGCATGCTGAGCAGGATAAATTGCAAGTATTAAGACAAGATTATGAAGCAATGAAAGCAACACAACTTGCCCAATTTGAAACCCTAGCCAATACCATAATGGAAAAGAAAACGCAACAGTTTTCTATACAAAATGGCGAACAAATGAAGCATATATTAGAACCGCTAAAAACACAGTTGGTTGACTTTAAGCAAAAGGTAGAACAGACGTATGATACTGAAAGTAAGGAACGATTTGCACTGGGTAAACATATTGAACGCCTCATGGAAATGAGCCGCTTAGTAAGCCAAGAAGCTAATAACCTAACCAGTGCACTTAAGGGTAATGTAAAGCAACAAGGTAACTGGGGCGAAATGATTTTAGAGAGTATTTTAGAACATAGTGGGCTGACTAAAAACAGAGAATATTTTACACAAGATTTTATAAAAGATACTGCAGGTAATATTATTAGAGATGAGCAGGGTAGGGGCTTACAGCCAGATGTTACGATTTATTATCCCGATCAACGAAAGATTATTGTAGATAGCAAAGTATCGTTGGTGGCATGGGAAGCTTATATTGCTGCAAGCGATGTGGCTAGTCAGCAACAATACCTGGTAGAGCATATAAAATCTGTCAGGCAGCATATAGATGGACTGGCAAAAAAAGAGTATCCCCGCTATGCGAAAGCACTGGATTATGTGCTGTTATTTATACCCATAGAACCCGCATTTTTAGAAGCTGTGAAGCTAGATAATGGCTTGTGGAAATATGCGTACGACAAAAAAATTATGCTGGTAAGCCCTACCAATTTATTAGCGGTACTTAAAATAATTGCTGACCTATGGAAAGTAGAATTACAAAATAGAAATGCTATTGAGATTGCTGATAAAGCCGGTTTGCTGTACAATAAATTTGTAAGCTTTGTAGAAAATTTAGAAGATGTAGGAAAAAAAATAACGGCGGCTCAGCTGAGCTACGACGATGCTTTTAAGCAATTAAGTACTGGGCGTGGCAACCTCATAGGTAAAGTAGAAGAACTCAAGAAAATGGGTGCTAACGCACAAAAAACCTTACCAGACAGATTACTGATGGACCTAAAAATGAATGACGAATAAGACTAGTTTTTATAAAAAAAGAGCCTATTTTTTATATAGCTTCTTTTAGTAAAGTGATTTTATACAC
>JAYWCY010000510.1:0-2939 GCA_043780175.1 Chitinophagales bacterium | reverse complement strand
CGTTATTAAGCAATATCGCTATTACTGCCGAAGTCCATTTTTTATGACGCAGTTATAAAGGTGGCTTTTGGCTGCTACCTAATATTCCAATTTTGATATTGCTGCATTAAGACAGCGTTCTGTTGTTTTGTCTGGTAGAAATTTTATCATTCAAATAAATACCATACGCTGTACCTGCCAAAAACATAATAATACATACTAATGCTATTAAGATGAATAAGGTACTGGTATCTAAATCCATTGCTAATAGCAGGGTAATAAGGGCATTTTTTTGGCTGATTTTAATAAGGCTTTGATGCGAAAAAAATCATTATTGCCTAATCTCTTTGGGGTTACGTCTAATAGTTGCATGCTTCTACTTTTTTAGATAACGAAATTCTGATTGTTTTAGTATGGCGTAGTTTATAAAGTACTATCATCCATGTGTATTAATTTTCAGTTATAAAAGAAACGTATATTGTTTTAGTCATATACTTGATAAGAAAGTCAATTCAAAACAAATAACCCTATTGGATGAAATTTTGTTTTTGCTCGGTAAATACCACCAGCGAAAAACAAAAAAATTAAGCAAATTTTAAGCAAATTTTAAGGCGCTTTTAAAGTAAAGTATTTATTTTTAACGTGTAAACAATACACAATAGTTAAAATATCCCATGTTAGCCAACTAATAGCGCTTGTTTTTCCCAAAACTACTAATATGAAAAGAATGCTACCTGTAGCAATTTTTCGCTTGCTGCACATTATTACCATCAGGAATTTACCTGACTCAGTTTTATGACATCTTAGGTACTCCCCATGTTAATTTAGGATCATTATATTTTTTACTTTAACTTAACTATTGAATTTTAGGTGTATGAAAAAAAGAGTTACCACCACTTTATTGGTTATAATGGTTGCTGCCACACTTTTCTATCTCCCCTTCTTTATAAATCTTAGTGTTGCCGTTTTAACAGCTATTGGCTTATTAAGATTTAGAGTGAAGCAGAGATTGAAGAAAACAGGTTGTAAAGTAGTTAGGATGGAAAGACGAACTGTAAGTACTGCTCATAGTTTATAGTCCTTCTGATCTCTTGCTCAGTTTTTGCTTAATCTGGCGCCATGCTTAATAAGACTGATGTCAATACCGTATACAGTCAGCAAGCAATGATAAGGTTGGTGTAGGTAGTAAAAAATTATGTGTTTATATTGGGGGCAAGTGCGTGCTACCAAGATCAATCAAGTAGTGGTATCTAAATCCATTCTAATAGCTAGGTAACACTGAATAAGCATATTTTTTGGTTGATTGAAATGGGGATCTATGCTAGGAAAATCATTACTGCCTAATCGCGCTTCGAGGTTATATCTAACAGTTGCCTAATTCCAACTTTTTTGATGAGCGAAAAATGACGCATTTTATTGTGGACGTGCGATACAAAGCAGCATCGGTAGGTGCGGTTTCATTTTCGGTTTTAAAAGAAGTATCTAAGATTTTGCTAGAAAGCTTATTAAAAAATTAAGTGGTAGATAGCAGCCAGTCCTAGAAGTAATAATCGTATTGAAATAAGTTTTATTTTTTCCAATATATACAATCATCAATAAAAGAATATTTTGAATAAATTTTAAGCATATTTTAAGGTTTTTATAAAGTAAACTGTCTATTTTTATCGTGTAAAATATACACAATAACGATTTGCAACTAACAAAGCCGCTATTCCTAGTTAATTATTATATTTTATATCCAAAATTAAAAACGCTATATGAAAAAAAAGTTATTTCAACAGACTTTTCAAAAAAACACAATTTTAATCTTTCTACTTTTTGTAACTCTCACAGGAAAGAGCCAATTTTTAACAACTGCACCCACACTAACTGCAACACCAACTGATGCAACATTTGGTAATTATGGCAATGCAGCACCTTGGTTTATGGGCTGGGACGATACTTATCTCTACATAGGAAAAACAAATGGTAATGCCAGTGAACCAATATTTTTATTTTTAGATGTAGATCCTTTGAGTCCTAGTAGTGGTGGTGCATCTGCAGCCTCAAACAGTAATGGATCTTTAGTTACTACAACTGATTTTGGTGTTACTGGAACATTGCCTTTTAGGGCTGATTTAAGAATTGTTATTACACCAAGCTTTTTATCTTATTCTACAAGAAATAATTCTGGTGGATGGAATGCTGAAGTCAACATATCAAGTAATAATGTAGGAACCAGTGGCGGATCTATAAGAACCGCTAGAATTCCTTGGAATTCAGGGAGTATTTTGTCGGGTAGACCATCCGCTTTTAATTTTATTGGATATGCAGCATATAGTACTGGCATTTATGATGTTACGCCAGTAGGTATAACTGGTAACCCTTCTGGTAATGGTGCCAGTCCTCGTTTTTACTTCTATCAATCAGTAAGTAATACTAGTAACACAGGTACGTCTAATCCATTTAGTGCTAACCAAACATCTTTTGAAACTAGAGATGCCGGAACTTTTAATTATATAAGTTCACAGCCATCAACATTGTATGATTTTAACTTGAATAGCAACTCCACAACTGTGAGTTTACAAACAAATCTAACCGTAAGAAATAATTTAATATTAAATACTGGCATTTTAAATTCAAGTGGTGCTAGAACTTTAACTATGAGTGCGGCTTCTGGTACAGGTACAGTTCAAATTAATAATTATGGCTCTACTAGTGATAGAGGTAGATTATATGGTACAGATAATGGTTTTGGTAATGATATGACAATGGTAGTTTCTAATGGAATAGTTAATTGGACAGGTAATAACCCTGCATTAGATAATGATGATGATCATAAATTACTAAACATGACCGTAAATAATGGTGCAACTTTAGCTCTATCACGTGGTATGCTTTGTAAATATGGTGCTTTTGCCGTTAATGGAACTTTACAAATTAATGCAAATGGATATGTACAAAGTATTAGCGGTCAAAGC
>JAYWCY010000509.1:0-3065 GCA_043780175.1 Chitinophagales bacterium | reverse complement strand
CAACCTTTTGCATCTGTAACAACCAATGTTACATCATGCTCACCAGAGGCCAAATAACTGTGTGTTATATTTTGCGTATATGCTGCTGTACTGTCATTTAAATCCCACAAGTAAGTAAAGGGCGCTGTACCACCTGTGCTGGTATTGGTAAAAATATATTGGTTATTGGTAACACACTGTGCCGATTGATTCACTGCAAAGTCTGCCTTAAGTGTACAATTACTAGTTATGTATTGCGCTAAAAGGATATTAGAGCACAATAGCAAAACTGGTAGGAAGTAGCATTTACGAAGTTTCATGGTAGGTTCTTTCAATAGGATAATTGGATATAGTTGCCGTTGTCGAAGGAGTATTCTATGAACTGGCTTTCAGGATTTTTTGCAGCAAAGTGGCATTTTATACGAGTAAATACAGTTAATTGCTTAAAAGTGTACTCGTTTATTCGTGACAAATTGAGGCTGCATTTGTAGATTAACTTGTACTTGTAAAAATGCCAATAATGTGGCTGTAACAGCTGTACAGATTAGTAGTAGAGGATTCATGATGTTTAGATTTAAAAGGACAAAAGGATATTTTAGCAAAGCTACGCACTCAAAATCAGGGGGTTGTAGTACTTGATTAGGTTTATTGCATCCACGTTATACTACAATACGTGGTTAATTGTTTAACAACTTGGTATTCTTAATTATTTGTGTATAATGGCATAAAAAAAGCCATTGACTTAACGTCAATGGCTCTTAAAATATTCACTTAAGTAGTAATTACCACTTGTCTACTTCTTCAATTGAATTGGCAGAAGGTACAGCACTTACAATTACTTCAGGTGTTACTTCTTCAACTATTGGTGCAATCTCTTCTTTTACATCAGTTGTATAAGGTGTATAACCGCCTTCACCGTCTTCGGGGTATTCGTGGTTGAATGCATCAAAGTCAAAATCCGGCATTAAGTCTGTTTTCACATACTCAACTGCTTCGTTTAATGCTTTTATAAATTTGTTGAAATCTTCTTTGTACACAAAAATCTTATGTCTGTCATAGCCATCACTATCAAAACGCTTACGACTTTCAGTAATGGTAAGGTAATAATCGTTACCTCTTGTTTCTCTTATATCAAAAAAGTAAGTTCTTCTTTTACCTGCTCTAATGCGTTTGCTGTAAACACTTTCTTTCTGCTTGTCGTTATTCTCGTACGCCACTGTTAAAATTAGTTTTTGTTGTGCGAATGTTGTGAGTTACAAATATAGTATTGTTTGCGAATTACAAAAAATTTGACAACAGCATACAAGAAAATATTCTTAATCTGCCAAAACACCTGCTACGGCTGCATTATCATCATTTGTGGCAGTTAATTGTAAGCGGTATAATTCTGCGTAATAGCCTTCTGTTTGCATTAATTCGTCATGCGTACCTTGTTCTAGTATGCTTCCTTCTTCCAGTACCACAATTTTATCAAATCTAAATGTAGAAAATATTCTATGTGTAATGATAATAGCTGTTTTTTCTTGTAAATACTGATATAAATTTGTAACTATTTCATTTTCTGTTTTAGCATCTACAGCACTTAAGCAATCGTCAAATACCACTATTTCTGGATTTTTAATTAATCCTCTGGCAATAGCAATGCGTTGTTTTTGCCCACCACTTAACGTAACGCCACGTTCACCAATCATGGTTTCATATTGCTTATCAAAACCCAAAATTTCTTTATGTACGCTGGCAAATTTTGCTGCCGATTCTATGACTTCTTGCGTTGCTTTTTCTGGCAATCCAAAACTGATATTGTTGGCTACCGTATCGCTAAACAAAAACACATCTTGTGGTACATAACTTACTTGCTCTCTTAATTGGTGCAGATTAATGTTTTCTAACCCTTGATGGTTGATAGAAATACTGCCTGCATTAGGATTGTAAAAGCGCAGTAGCAGTTGCGCCAGTGTACTTTTACCACTACCAGTTTTACCAATTACCAATATTTTTTCACCTTCTTTAATAGTAAGATTTAAGTTTTTTATAGATGTAATACCTGTATGATCGTAGGTAAATGTGACGTTATCAAACACTACATCACCAGCCAATTTCTTTTCTTGCCTTGGTGCATTGTCTGTAATATTTGGTTTAGTATGCAAAAATTCGTTCAGTCTTTTTTGCGATGCAGCGGCACGTTGAATCATGCTAGCCGTCCAGCCAATAGCACTAAAAGGAAAGGTTAACAAGTTTACATATATCACAAATTCAGTAATAGTACCTGCACCTACTTCAGGCTGGTGGCCCGATGCATGATACCAACCACCAATTGCGATAGTTAATAATGTACTAATACCAATTAATAAAGCCATTGTTGGAAAATAAATTGCTTCTAATTTGGCAAGGCTGATGGCACTTTGCTTGTATTTTTCGCTATTCGTATCAAAAAAGCGCAACATGGCTTTTTCTTGCACGAAAGATTTTATCACTCTAATGCCTGAATAACTTTCTTGTGCAGTTGTGGTAAGATCCGAAAGTAAGCCTTGAATAGTGGTACTTTTTTTATGAATCATCGTATTAACAGAGTAAATAGCGATGGCCAAAATAGGTAACGGCGCAAGCACATACAGCGTTAATTGCCAATTAGCACGCCACATAAAAAACACACTAAAAATAATAGTAGATGTTAAATTAATAACATACATCAACGCAGGACCAGTATACATGCGCACACGACTTACATCTTCTGCAATGCGGTTCATTAAGTCGCCAGTACTATGTACTTTGTAAAAGCTCACATCTAATTGTTGATAATGTTTGTAAACATCATTTTTTTGATCAAACTCAATGTGGCGGCTCATTACTATAATTGTTTGGCGCATTAAAAACATAAAAAAACCACCCAGTAATGCTAGTACCAACAAGGTGATGCCACTTAGCACAATGGTATTACTAAAAGAAACATTACCCGCCTCCACCCATTCAATCAGTTGTTTTACCAGCACATCATAATTAATATTTCGTGGATGATTAGTTATAGGCAATCCATTTTTTATTTTGAGGGCTTGCGTAACCTTATCAACCACATAGCCCGAAACCTG
>JAYWCY010000508.1:0-4251 GCA_043780175.1 Chitinophagales bacterium | reverse complement strand
CTCACAACTACTCAAGCTCATTTGTTGTACCATACTGTAATCGCAAATATTAATGACTACTTCTGGCACTTCAAGTATATTTTGCAAGGTGTGTTTAGTAGTACCATCACGCATTTTTCGTACCACCGAAAAAACGACAATGGCTGGTTTATAAGAAAATAAATTAAAGAAACTAAAGGGACTTAAATTCACATTGCCTTGCGCATCAATAGTGCTGGCAAAGCAAATTGGCCTTGGTGCTATGGCAAATTGTAACCATTGCTGGTATTGCGACACGGGAGTTTCTTGTATATTGATGTGCATAATTTTCTTTATTGAAATGCGTTGTAAGATAATAAGTAAAATGAATTTACAAGGTTTTAACAAGAAGATTTTAAAGAACCTGTAAGGCAAGTGCGCCGCTTACGTTTATAGCCTAAACAAACTATTGTGAAAATTATTTTATTACCCCTCTTAGCATGTATCGTAAGTATTGGTGGTTGCCAGCAACACGAGGCTTTAGCAACATCTACTACTTCACAAAAGCCGATTGTTATTGAATTATTTACATCGGAAGGTTGCTCATCTTGCCCATCAGCAGATAAATTATTGGCTGAAATGAGTGATAAAAATCCAAATATTTTATTGCTTTCTTTTCATGTAGACTATTGGAACAGGTTAGGCTGGGTAGATAGTTTTAGCAATACGCAATTTACAAAAAGGCAATACGATTATGGCTCGCACCTGCAACTTTCCAGTATATACACTCCTCAGGCTGTGTTTAATGGACAAAGAGAAACTGTTGGTAGTAATGCCAAAAATATTACTAATTTGTTGGCTACTAAATACCAGACTGCAACCATTATTAATAGTATAAAAGCAACCATTAATAGCAAAGTCGTTTCAGTAACTATTGATGCTAAGCTATTGCCTAACAACTATGAGCTACTAGCATTACTTGTACAGCCAAGTGCTGCTACGAAAGTTAAAGGAGGTGAAAATAGTGGTAGCTTCTTACAACATAAAAATGTGGTGAGAGATATGGTAGTAGTACCTGCAAATTCAAATATAGCAATGCTTTCGGCGCCTTTTATAAGTAATAATTGGAAGGTAGTGATACTGGTTCAAGATAAAACCAGCTTGTATATTGAAGATGCTACTTTAGTAAATGCAACGTATTAGTTATAAAATCTTGCATTTTTATAAAATCGCCTTCTTGCTTTAAATCATTTACTAAGCGTTGTAATCTATCCACCATTATTTTACCACACCAGCGTTTTGTATAAGTTGGTAAAGTGGTGGCTTGTATGGTATCTGTAAATTCCCATGGATGAAAGTATAGGCATACATAACCATCTTTTTTTAGTGTTTGTACCACTAAATTTTTAAACAACAAATAGGGCATATTTTTAAATGCCAACCAGAATAAGGGTATTCGAAGATTTGGCGTCACAGAAGCTGGAATTCTTGTCATGCCCTCATCTTGATACATAGTTCTTGAAAGATGCAAATTATTATATCGCCCAGGTAAATATGTTGGGTTAATAGATGAATCGTATGTGTAACCAGCTTTTAATACTTCGCCCATATCTACCTTCCGCATACGTGGCATACGCAAGCCTGTAACGGGTTTCAGCGAAATTTCTTCTAGCTTTAATCTGGATGATAATAAATGTGCGTCTTCAAAATTTGAATGATAATAGGTATGAGAAGCAATCTCATGTTGCAGCGCTAAAATTCTTATGTCATTGGGGAAATTAATCGCATAGGTGGCTGTTGTAAACAATGTTGCTGCGATACTTTTATCGTTCAAAATAGGAGTAATTGCAGCAAGACCTAGTTGGCCAATTTCTAATTGCTGTCCCAAAGTCATGTGTTGTTGATATTCCAATGGCATATCAAATTCTTCTACATCAAAACTTAATAAAATAGAACGATTCATTTACAAGTTGCTTTCTTTAATAATGTAGTGTGGCCGCTCTTTACTTTGCATAAACAATTTACCCAAATACATGCCAATGATACCCAGAATCATTAATTGTAAGCCGCCAAAAAACGCAATAGTTACAATCATGGAAGCCCAACCAGAAATAGGGTGACCAAATGCTAAACTGAAAATAACATAAGGTATATAAAACAGTGCAAGTAACGAAAATGTAAATCCTAAATAAGTTGCAATGGCCAATGGTTTTAAACTAAAAGAGGTAATACCTCTCAAGGCCAATTGCATCATTTTCTTATATGTGTATTTGCTTTTGCCTTCTTTACGTTCAGCCGGTTCATACTCAATACCAATTTGCTTAAAGCCAAGCCATTTTACTAGGCCACGCCAAAATAAATCCGCTTCTTTAAAGTTTCTAAAAATTTCTACCACACGTTTGTCCATCAGTCTAAAATCCGCCGTCCCACTTTCTAGTTCGATATCAGATAAACGGTTTAGAATATTGTAAAATAGCGTTGAAGTTTTACGTTTCATCAAGGGCATCTCCTGATGATCATTGCGAATCGTGTAGACAATATCATTCCCTTGCTCCCATTGCGCTATTAATACAGGAATTAATTCAGGTGGATGTTGTAAATCACCATCCATTGTAATCACTGCATCCCCATCACTAAAATCAAAGCCCGCTTTTAATGCATTTTGATGACCAAAATTTCTAGAGAATGATATGAAAAAAATATTATTATACTGCTTCGCAAAACCCTTAATCCTATCAAGTGTGTCATCGTCACTACCATCATCAATATAGGTGATATTATAAGCATATGGCAATGCTTGCATCACTTCTTGCAAGGCATTTACCATAGTAGGTATATTACCTTTCTCGTTACATACAGGTATTACAATCGATATTTTCTTTGGCATAAAATTGCAGGCAAAGTTTTAAAAAGTCAATGGTGTAAAAAGATAGGTTGACGCTTCTTTTTATGGTAAAAACGGCAAATTACTACAATAGGCTATTGTTTTTATCATATAGCTGTTATTTGAATGCTATAATAGTGTTACTATTTGTTACAAAAAATACAATGGCTACCAACTGCGTCGTTAGTAACCTTAAAAACATAACAGAAAATTTACAAGATAAGCTGCTAAAAAACTACTTTTGCCGCCTTAATAAAACAAACAATATGAGTAAAGGACCCGTTTCTCAGTTTATAGAACATCACTACCGCCACTTTAATGCCGCTGCTTTAATAGATGCTGCAAAAGGCTATGAAACGCATTTGCTAGAAGGTGGCAAAATGATGGTAACCCTTGCCGGTGCAATGAGTACCGCAGAATTAGGCATTTCTTTTGCCGAAATGATTCGCCAAGGCAAGGTAGATATCATAAGCTGTACAGGCGCTAATTTAGAAGAAGATGTGATGAACTTAGTAGCCCACAGCCATTACAAACGTGTACCTAATTATCGTGATTTAACCCCACAAGATGAATGGGATTTGCTAGAAAACCATTACAATCGTGTAACAGATACTTGCATACCTGAAGAAGAAGCTTTCCGCCGCTTGCAAAAGCATTTGGTGCAGCAATGGCAAGATGCTGAGGCAAAGGGTGAACGTTATTTTCCACACGAGTTTTTATACAAAACCGTTTTAAGTGGTGATTTGAAACAGTACTACGAGATCGATCCCAAAAACAGTTGGATAGTAGCTGCGGCAGAAAGAAATATTCCTATAGTCGTACCAGGTTGGGAAGACAGTACCACTGGTAATATTTTTGCGAGCTATGTGATTAAAGGTGAATTAAAAGCGAGTACTGTAAAAAGCGGTATTGAATACATGGTATTTTTAACCGAGTGGTATAGAGCGAACAGTGCTGGTAAAGGTGTAGGTTTCTTCCAAATTGGTGGTGGTATTGCTGGCGATTTTCCTATTTGCGTTGTACCGATGATGTACCAAGATTTAGAGTGGCACGATGTACCATTCTGGAGTTATTTCTGCCAAATTTCTGATTCTACTACTTCGTATGGTAGTTATTCTGGTGCGGTGCCAAATGAGAAAATTACTTGGGGGAAATTAGATATACATACGCCAAAGTTTATTGTAGAAAGCGATGCAACGATTGTTTGTCCGTTGATTTTTGCTTGGATATTGGGGATGTAATATTTGCTTAATTATTTATAAAAGGCTATCGCAAATGAATCGCGATGGCCTTTTTTTAGTATTGCACAGCCGTATTAAGGTTTTTCTTACTTGTTTTGACTAAAGCCTAACACGTTCGCATTGTTACCATAGTATTAACAAATCATTACCTGATTGTTAATTGTAGTT
>JAYWCY010000507.1:0-2405 GCA_043780175.1 Chitinophagales bacterium | reverse complement strand
TGTATTTTCAAGGATAGTAATGGCTTTATGTGGTTTGGTACGATGTCTGGCTTAAACCGCTATGATGGTTATAGATTTAGGATTTTTAAGCATGATAATAAAGATTCAACAAGTATTGATGACGATTTTATTACCAATATTTTTGAATTACCCGAAGGGAAACTGTTGATTTATACACGTAATTGGGTAAATATTTATAACCCTGTAACTGAGAAATTTGACCATGCAATTATTCCATATTTAAACAGTATGGCTTTGCCAAATAGCAATTTTATTAATGCGTATAAAAAATCCAACGGTAATTTTTACTTTTTAATTGCAGAGCAGGGCTTGTATAAATACACAGCATCTAGCAAAAAATCAGTTAAAATAAATCTATTTAGTAAAAATCTCCCAGTATCAATGGCAGAAAATAACGATGGCAATTGCTGGCTGATTTATAGTGACGGTACGATGCAATTACTAGATAATAAAACAGACAAAATAATTTTTCAAACAGAAATACTTAAAAAACAAACTAATAACGACGCAATTAAATATAAAATTTTTGCCGATAAGCAAAACGAGCTATGGCTATTTGCATCAGGCGAGGCAAAAGGCGTATTTTATTATAATCCTGCTACTAATCAAGTGCTATCTATTAATACTAATTCTAGTAAAGCTAAGCTGAACACTGATTTAGTTATGGGCATTTTGCAGGACAACCAATCTAATATTTGGATATGCACAGATCATGGCGGTATTAATATTTTTAATAAAAAAGATGCTACTATTCAATATGTCTTAAACAATAGAGATGATAATAATAGCCTCAGTCAAAATAGTATTACCAGTACATATAAAGATAATAATGGTATTATTTGGATAGGTACGTTCAAAAAAGGCCTAAATAGCTATCACGAAAATATTATTAAATTTCCGTTGTATAAAAATCACCCATCAAGTGCTTCAAGCCTTAGTTATGATGATGTGAACCGATTTGTTGAAGATGCATTAGGTAATATTTGGATTGGTACAAACGGTGGGGGATTGATATATTTTGATAGAGCAAAAAACATATTTACCCAATATAAACATCAACCTTCAAATAGTAATAGTTTAAGTAACGATGTAGTGGTGAGTTTATATGTAGATAAGCAGCAGAAACTGTGGATTGGGACTTATTTTGGTGGTCTTGATTGTTACTATGGTAAAACATTTACACATTACCAGCACAATATTGCCAATAACAAAACCATAGCCGACAATAGAATTTGGGATATATATGAAGATGTAGTGGGTCATCTATGGATTGGTACACTAGGTGGTGGGTTAGATAAATTTGATAGAAAAACAAATACATTTTATCACTATAAAGCGGCATTGCCCAACTCAATTAATTCAGATTTTATTTCTGTAATTAAAGAAGCAACAAATGGCGATATATGGGTTGGTACTGCTAATGGAATAGATATTATAGAAAAAAGTAGCGGTAAAATTAGTCATTATGGTACTGATACTAAAAACCCTAAAACATTAAGTAATGGCAATGTACAGTCAATTTATATGGATGGTAATAAGCGAATTTGGGTAGGCACACGCGAAGGGTTAAACATTTTTAATCCTACAACAAAAACTTGTCAACGCTTTACTGTAGAAGAAGGATTGCCAGACAATTCAATATTAACTATCCTTGAAGATAAAAAAGGTATTTGGGTAAGTACACCCAATGGCATATCAAATATTACAATTGCCACTGAGCAGCAAGATAATGTAACCATCAACTGTAAAAATTATGATGAATCTGATGGGTTACAAAGCAATCAATTTAATCAAAATGCAGCGTTGCGAACCAGAAAAGGGGAGTTGATTTTTGGTGGCCCAAATGGCTTCAATTTATTCTTACCACAAAATATTATGGCTGATAAACAAGTACCACAACTGGTATTTACAGATTTTCAATTATTTAATAAAAGTATCAGTCCTTCCGAAGAAATTAATGGTACTGTATTATTAGAAAATTCAATCACCCAAACAAAAGATATTACACTTAAGTACAATCAAAATGTGATTGCCATTGAATTTGCTGCCCTTAACTATGCTAGTGCCGATAAAAATAAATATGCTTACAAGCTAGAAGGCTTTAAAAATGAATGGCTGGTGACGGATGAAAAAAACCGGAAAGCTGTATTTACCAATTTGGATCCTGGCAATTATACATTTTCTGTAAAAACAGCTAATAATACGGGTCGGTGGAACGATAATGCCATTCAACTACACATCAAAATATTACCACCTTTTTGGAAATCTGTGTGGGCTTATATTAGTTATTTTTTAATTGTATTTATAGCATTGTATGTAAGTAGGCGCATGATTATTCAAAAGGCTAGAGCCAAATTTGCCATTGAGCAAGAAAGGCTAGAGGC
>JAYWCY010000506.1:0-3969 GCA_043780175.1 Chitinophagales bacterium | reverse complement strand
AAGCTTGCTTATTAATAGGCGTTTGAATAGCGCCTGGACCAATACTATTAATACGAATTTTTTGATGTGCATACTCTTGTGAGATACTTTTCATCATGAGCATAATACCACCTTTACTCGCGGCATAATTAGCATGGCCGGCCCAAGGAATAACCTCATGTACACTACTCATGCAGATAATTTTACCTAAAGCTTTGGATTTGGTTGTATCTAAACCACGCCTTAAAAATTCTCTAATGGCTTCTCTGGCGCATAAAAATTGACCAGTTAAATTAACGCCCAACACAAAGTTCCATTGGTCTAAAGTCATGTCTACAAAAGCAGCATCTTTTTGTAAGCCAGCATTATTTATTAAAATGTCTACTGTACCAAATTGTGCTACAGTATCTGCAAACATTTTGATCACTTCATCCTCTTTGCTTACATCGCACATATAGCTGATGGCTTTACCACCATTGGTTGTAATATCAGCTACCACCGCATCGGCTGCGGCCTTAGCACCTACAAAAGGATAATTTACAACAACAGTTGCACCAGCATTTGCCAAGCTTTTTGAAACACCTGCGCCTATGCCACTGCTTGCGCCAGTAACAATAGCTATTTGATTGACTAATTTTTTATCCATAAATATTTACTTAATTTTAGAATTGAAATATACAATAAAAGTTAATTCAACTAGATAAGAAATATGTGTATACGAAAAGTAGCACCCAATAATGCGTCATTACTATTTAGTTAAAAAGCCACGCCACCAATAGCCCGAGTTTTTAATGGTGCGTAATTGTGTTTTAAAGTCAACATGTACCAAGCCAAACCTAGCTTTATAGCCTTCGCTCCATTCAAAATTATCCATTAGGGTCCAAGCAAAATAACCTTTTACATTCACGCCTTCTTGCTTGGCTTTTAACATAGCTTGTAAGTATTCCTGAAAGTATTGAATGCGATGTGCATCATTAATAACGCCATTTTTTAATTCATCTTTAAAGAAAGCGCCGCCTTCACTCACAATAATTTCTTTTACGCTACCGTAGAGCCAAAATTTTTTCAAAATTCTATAAAAGCTTTCCGCATTGATTTCCCAACCCATATCTGTATGTGGTACTTTTCTAGTTTTTGCAGTTACCTCGCTCAATTGTAAATAAGGAATAAGTGGATTGTGCCTTACCGTTAATGAAAAATAATTCTGAATACCAATAAAATCGAAATTAAATGTCATTTTATCTGTATATTTCCAGGCTTTATTGTGTAATATGAGTTTATCAATTAATGGGAAATCAATATCGTTTGGATAACCTCTACCTAATGCTGGTTCTATAAATAATCTGTTTAATAAAATATCGGCACGCTTAGCTGCCTGAACGTCGACATCTTTATTGGTATATGGTATTACTTCACTACACGAAAAGCTAGTGCCTATATGTGCTTTAAGTACTAAATTCCTTAATATTCTGCCACCTTCTGCTTGTGCCATCACAGCATTATGCACGGCTGGTAAAAAATAGTCTAAGCCAATTTTGCCAGGCGCATGTTTACCAATCATATAGCCCAAACTAGTAAAACCCATAGGCTCATTCAGTACAATCCAATCTTTTACACGGTCACCAAATTCCTCGGCACATACTGTTACAAAACGGGTAAACCATTTTAATAATTGATGACTTGCCCAGCCACCTTCTTTTTCTAAAGCTTGCGGTAAATCCCAATGGTACAAAGTGATGTAAGGCGTTAATCCAAGTAGTAAACATTCATCTATTACTCTGTTGTAAAAAGCAATACCTTCTTTGTTTACTCTACCAATGCCTTCTGGTAAAACACGGCTCCAGGCAATTGAAAAGCGAAATACTTTAAACCCAAGTGCTTTTACCAATAACAAATCATCTTTGTAACGATAATAGAAGTCGCAAGCAGTAAATGGCTTATCACCACCTTTTATTTTGCCTTGCCTTTTAGCAAATGTGTCCCAAATAGACAAACCCTTGCCATCTACATTATGTGCGCCTTCGTTTTGTATAGCTGCAATTGCAACGCCCCATAAAAAATCATTCCCAAATTGTTTGGCTTGCATAATTGATACAGTAGATATAACTATCAAAGTTCAAGTAAGTTGTATTAACACAAGATTAAATTTTTTGAAAAATTGGGACTAGTTGTGAACTTTCGAAAAAAGAAATTGTTAGTAAAAAATTAATTAAACGTTTGTTTAGTTTTAAACGTTTGTTTAGTTTTGCCATTTTAATAATCGTAAACAATGGCAGTAGATAAGAAAGGACATATTATAAGTCATGCCATGCAACTCTTTGCAGATAAGGGTTTTGAGGCGACTAGTATTAGAGACTTGGCAAAAGCGGCTGATGTAAATGTGGCAATGGTGAATTACTATTTTGGTACTAAAGAAAAATTGATGGAAGCAATTATTGAAGAGAAGGCTGCTTACATGAAGGATAGAATAGAAGAGTTAAATGCCAATACGTCTATTTCAGAAATTGATAAAGTGAACGTATTGATTGAAGATTATGTAAACAGAATTGTGTCTAATCCAAATTTTCATAAGCTTTTGTACAAAGAGTTAATGGGTAGTAATAGAGAAAATTTAAATCAATTGTTAACAAACACTTTTGCTAGAAATACTAAAAATTTTGCCAAAATTATAGAGAATGGTATCAAGAAAAAAGTGTTTAAAAAGGTAGATGCTACATTAACTGTGGCTTCTATTGTAGGTTCTATTACACAAATTATGATGTCTAAGAATATGTGTAACCAGCTGATGGAAAAACCACAAGACTACGAGCCTTATACCGATGAAGCTTTTAAAAAGCGACTGATTAAACATATTCAACAAATGATGCAATCGCATTTATTAATCAATCAATAATATCAAAACATAACAATTTAACTGATGGAACAAGCACCAAAACAAAAGAAAGGTTTTCCGATTCGCCCAATTATTTTAGGTATTGTATTAGTAGTAGGCGGTTATTTTGGTTACAAGCAAATCAACTTTGCTTTAACACACGAAACTACCGACAATGCACAGATTGAAACACAAATTACACCTGTATTACCACGTGTAGCAGGTTATGTAAAAAGCATTGCTGTAAAAGATTATGATAGTGTAACCACGGGTCAATTATTGGTAGAATTAGATGATGCAGAATTACAAAGTCAATTGCAAGAATTAACAGCCGATTATGCACAAGCAGAAGTAGATATTATCAATGCGAAAGCGGCTTTAAACAATGCCGTGGTATCGTTAAAAGTTAATAGAGGCAATATTGATTTAAGCGATGTGAAACAAGAAAAAGCCTTAGCAGATTATAATAGAGACAAAGCTTTGTATGCTGCTGAAGCCATTACAAAAAAGCAGTTAGATGATAGCAAGTTTAATTACGAGGCTTCTCAAAAAACAACATCTAATTCTCAGAACGATTTAGGGTCTGCACAAAGCCGTATTGCAGTGTTAGAGTCTTCTGTAAAGAAAGCCGAAGCTGCAATGGCAGTGAAGCAGGCCAAAATAGATCAAGTAAAATTAAAACTGACTTATACCAAAGTTTACGCACCACAAGCTGGTAAAATAGGGAAGAAAAATGTAAGCGAAGGTCAGTTTATACAAGCAGGTACACCATTATTTTCTATTGTAAATGATAGTACGTATTGGGTTGTTGCCAACTTTAAAGAAAGCCAAATTGCTGTATTAACACCAGGTAAAACAGTTGATTTACGTGTAGATGCGTATCCTGATGAAAAAATAACTGGTACAGTAGCTAGCCTTAGCGATGCAACAGGTGCAAAATTTGCTTTATTACCCCCCGATAATAGCAGTGGCAACTTTGTGAAAGTAACACAGCGTGTACCAGTAAAAATCTGGATTAATGATGTGGCTAAGTATAAACATATTTTACGTGCTGGCTTAAGTGTGTATGTTGTAGCAACAAAAAAATAATAAGAGATTTATAATTTTTGGTTTGGAAT
>JAYWCY010000505.1:0-2167 GCA_043780175.1 Chitinophagales bacterium | reverse complement strand
TGCAAGCTTTTGCTAGTGCATTTATTGATATAAATATTGTTTTGGTATTGCCAGAAACGCATCTAAAATTTGGTGCTTCTATTGCGGCTATGTTTACAGATGTGCCTATTCAAGTAGTTACAGGTGGCGATTCTAGATTTCAATCTGTAAAAAATGGCTTATCTATTGTACCAACTGATGCAGTGGTATTTGTACACGATGGTGTACGTTGTTTAATTACCCAAGCACTTATTGTAAAATGTTATGAGCAAGCGATTGAGAAGGGTAGTGCCATACCTGCTGTGTCGGCGACAGATAGCATTCGTATTGCCAATGGGGATCATTCTATAGTGGCAGATAGAATTAATGTGCGAATTATTCAAACGCCACAAACCTTTAAAAGTGATTTATTATTAGCTGCGTTTCAGCAACCTTATCAAGAGGCATTTACTGATGAAGCAACGGTTGTAGAAGCGTTTGGTGAGAAAGTATATTTGATAGAAGGTGATTACACAAACTTGAAAATTACAAGGCCTATTGACTTACTAATTGCTGAGAAAATTTTGGAGGAACGTTTACCGCTTTAATAGCTTTAATGGCCAAGGTAAACGGTTGATGATAAGTGAATGGTAGTACTCAATTTGCGTATTGCCAAATTGCTCGTAAAACCTTGCAAACTGAGGGAAATCACTGCCTTCAAAGTCTACCCAAAAATTTTTATTTGCAAAATATTCAATAACTTTATCTTTTAACAAATGGGTTACACCATAGGCTAAACTTTCTGGCGAATTACCATTTAAAATAAACGTAATTCTATTTTTATACACCCAATAAATACTACCAGCAATTAGCTGTCGTTTTTTGTTAAATGCACCAATTGTAAAGCATTTGCCTGCATCTAAAAGTTGTTTGGCTAATAATTCAAATTGCTGGTAATCCTGGTCATTGGCACCAATATCATCTTGAAATCTTTGCCTATGCATGGTAATAATTTCTGCCGGGGCAATATTATTTTTAATTTCAAAAACATGCTCAAGCGCTTTTTGAATATTACGTTTGGCAGAACGATGGTATTCTTTTTTTAAAGCTTCGTAAGGTCTTGTAATATCTAGTAAATAGTTTTTTCGTGCTATTGTTGGATAATTTATTATACTGTTACCTGCATTAGTACTTGTTTCAATATACCAAAATTTTACTGGGATTTTTTTGATAAAGTCATCTACTATTTCACTAGTAATTTGTTGCGTAGAAAATATGCCATATTGCTGTGTCATTGCTGGTTGATAGATATAATTGATACCATATTTTCTTCTATTTGGCAATGGCATAATGGTAGAGTAATCATCATTTACCAAAGCGCACCATTGCTGGTTGCACATTGCATCTAAATAGGCACTTGTGGCATAAATTAATCCATTTGTGCTAGCATTTATACAAGCATCCCATAACGTGGTATTAATCTGTTGCCTTGTTACAAAATGGATAATTGAAGCTGCCATTACTAAAGTGGTATGTATTTGCTCAACCTGTGTAAACTTAATTTTTGTATATCGATACTAAAAGAAACCGTCTTCAAAAAGCTACCTTCACCTAGTACCGATTTGTTATAATCTCTGAACACTTTACTACTTAAAATAGGGAAATAAATATTCACCACATCCTTTATAATTGGTAATTGCAAGCCAGCATCGTATAAAAACCTATTACTATTTGCATTGTCTTGCCAAGCTTCTGCATATGTTCCAATATCTACAAAAAATTTCAATGGAATTTTAAATGGTAGTATTTGTAATGGGTTTATTTTATCAGGAATATTCCCATCAAAATTCACTGCCATTAACCAATTATCTGTTTTGCCTACTTTGCTACTATACAAATCGGTTCGTACTTTAAAGAAGCCATCACGTTGCATAATTTGCTGACTTGGTACGCCTTCAAATTCATTTCTGCCAATAAAATAATCGCTGTAAGTATAGTCTTCACTACCCTTTGGGCCACTGAGGTTTAGATGGTAGCGATCTGTTTCGTAAGCTGTAATAAAGGTTTTACTTTGCAAATAAAAGAACTTGCCTGCAAAAAAACGCCCATTGATACCGCCTTTACCATTTACATAATTAAAGAAATAATTACCAGTAAAACCAGCCCTTACAAAATTGCTACCTTGGTCAATAGTGAGGTTGGTGTTAAA
>JAYWCY010000504.1:0-4310 GCA_043780175.1 Chitinophagales bacterium | reverse complement strand
CTTTCTGTCGGCGTTAGCACCAATGACGGCAATAGATTTTATTTTAGTACTATTTAATGGCAAAATATGGTCTTCATTCTTCAGTAATACGATAGATTCTTCTGCCACTTTTTTAGCAGTTGCAATATGTGCATCGGAACCATATTCGCCAGGAGACGTTTTTGAAAAAACACTTGATTTAAACATAACACGTAGAATACGCCTCACCTTATCGTCTATCATTGATTCTGGAATTTTTCCAGATGTTACAAGCATCATCGCAGAGTCTGCCATAAAAAAACGGTCATAAACAGTTTTGGATGTAGCCCCTACACCACTTTGTGATACGCTATTGCCCGATAAAACTAGATCCGTACCCATTTCCAAATCGGTGCCAAATAACAAAGCATCTGTTGCACTATGAACTGCTCCCCAATCGCTCATCATCAAGCCTTTAAAGCCCCACTCGCCTTTTAATATCTTATTCAAATAATCGTTATGTGTACAAAATTGCCCACGAAATTTGTTGTAAGCACCCATAATCGTATTTACATCAGCTTCTAAAACTGCCGCTTTAAAGCCAGGTAAATAAATTTCATGTAAAGCACGATCACTCATTTGTACATCCACCGAACCTCTATCAACTTCTTCATTATTGGCCAGCCAATGTTTTACACAAGCCGATGTGCCTTGGCTTTGCACACCTTTGATATAACCAACCACCATTCTTGACACAAGGTAAGGATCCTCACTTTGGTATTCAAAATTTCGTCCATTTAATGGCGAGCGCATTATGTTGATGCCTGGACCTAAAATCACATTTTTGCCTCGATATTTTGCCTCGTTACCAAGTACTTTACCATAGTCATAACCAAGTGCAGTATTCCATGTTGAAGCAAGTGCGATACCAACAGGTAAATAGGTCCCTGAATCGTTTACATTTTTCTGATCACTCCAACCTCTCCCATGCTCAACACGGACGCCATGTGGCCCATCAGAAGTAACCAATTCTGGGATACCCAAACGTGGTACACCAGCAGATGTAAAAGATGAATTACCGTGAATCATACCTACCTTTTCCTTCAAAGTCATTTTACTAATGAGGGCATTTATTTTAGCCTCATTGTTAATTGCAATTTGGGATTGAACTTTGTATGATACAATACCGATAAGACATACAGCCGCTGCTTTACAAATTATTTTTTGCATATCAATCAATTTTAAATTTTATCTGACATATATTGTATGAAACAAAGTTTTTTAAAAGTAGTACGAACCCTTTAAACATCTTTGCATAGTTGTGACTTTCGAGTTCGAAAATTTGCTTCGCTAAAAGCCACATTTATTACCAACCGATAAAGTGCGACGCAACAACGTATCATTGAAATACTGAAGCTGGCAACCTAAAAATACTTGTTTTAAAAGCTTGTTTTGTTTAAAAACTGTAATCGTTTTCCAACAGCCTTCAACCATGCTTTAGTAATCAAAGCATGGCCAGAATAAGTTGGATGAACACCATCCCAAATCCAATAATTTTCTGAGGCAAGGTTGCTCGCATCAGTAAAAACTTTTTGTAAAGGCACTAAAACGGTGTTGAATTCTATTGCTAAACGCCTAACAACATCCTGACGCTTTTGTATATCATCATTCCAAGTATTCCAATTAGCGTTAAGCTTTTCGTTTGGTAAAATAAATGGTTCACAAAGCACTAACATACAATAGGGTAGCGTTTCTTTTGTTTTTATGAGTAACGATCGATATGCTGCTTCATACTGCTCGACAGTCACCATATTTTTTTGGTTAACAACAGAACCAGTATCGTTTACACCAATCAAAATACTAAGTATATCTGGCTGTATATCAAGTGTGTCTTTTTGCCAACGGGCAGCTAAATCAGTTATTTTATTGCCACTAATACCACGATTAAAAAACGTATTTTGTAGCTCAGGAAAACTCGCACCCACTTTACTAGCGATACTAAAAGCATAGCCATGGCCGAGGATATGATTTGGATCAGTATTTCTTCCCCTATTACCATCCGTAATAGAATCGCCTTGAAACAAAAAAACTAGGTGGTTATTTTTAAAATAAGTTGTGTCATCTACTTCAGCAAAAACTCTCAAACTAGGCAAACCTGTGAAAGTTATACTTGCCATAGATATATTTTTCAGGAAATTTCTTCTTGAATTATCTTTAAACATTATATTAATATTTTTTCGTTGCAAAATCAAATAATAACGTCCCAAAAAAGGGTTCTTTCATGGCTTCATTCATTTGGCTTTGAGGCCCCATTACTTTGGCATCTTGAAACTTAGTTCCTATTGGGCTAATTGCTGTAAAAAAGCCTATTGTATTACCTGGAAAATGAGGACTGGTATTGTTGTTCTTAGCAGCTTTTGGCCTAGCAGATTCCAACATTTGAAAGTACATATTTTCATTCTTGGTATAGATGGTAAAATTGGATTCATTATTTTGTACAGTTGCCCAATATACTTGCGCATGCCAACCTTTGAATTCAGGATAATTCCAATTTTCACCAGTAATAGTATTATTATACGCTTTTTGCCACGCGCCGAGTTGTAAACCTGGTAATCGATTTTTCCAAACATGATATGGCCCACGACCAAGCCATTGCATACCAGTAATTTTCTCTTCAGGATAATTGAAAGTAATACCCATGAATGCAGCTTCATGATTGATATTAAAGAAATAATCGAGCTGCGGTAATTGCCCATTTTTGAATATCCATTTAAATGAAAAATGTGTAAAATGGTCTGGCTCTTTATAAATTGGTTCTACTATAAAAGCATCGCCTTGTTTAGTAGTTTTAAATTCTAACAATTGCATAGAAATACCTGCTAATGATGGCCCATTATTTAAAGAAATTTCTTTCTTCTGATTGACTACTTTTTGCAAAAAGCCTGTTTTTTTGTTGAAAGTATACATAATATTATCGCAAGTAATACTATATGTTTCTGCATCGTCTTTGGTTAAGATAGCATTATCTTTTGTAGCAATCACGGCAGCTTTTTCAGCTATTGCTTTTGGCAAAGTAATAGCCCATGTCCATGTAAAAACCTCTTTATTATTGGCATCATAAGCAGTTAGGTATAAAGCATCAGCATTGCTGAAACTTTTATCAATATTGAGGTTCAATATTCCTTCTTCCGTTGGTGCTAAGAAAATCTTTGCTGCTATCCCTTTTGAAATAAGGGAAGTTGCTGTTGTTTTTTGTGTTGCATTTGCAAACATTACAAGCTTCCATTCGAACCTACATTGATTGAGGTTGGTATAAAGAAAATGATTGCTTATAACCAATTTTCCATCAAAATTATCTGGTAATTTTTTGAGTTGTATTTGTATTGGACTCCATATTTCCTTAATGGCAAAAAAGCTCCCTTCTTTTTCACGGTGTGGACCAACAATGCCATCGGGTGCCTGATTACCTGCCACATCAATACTATCGTTTTTGTCTGCACGCACAATACCTTCATCATGCAAAGACCATAAAAACCCACCTGCAGCATTAGGATGCTTCATCATTTCGTTCCAGAAATCTTCTAGTGCTGCACCATGACCACCATCAAATAAACCGTGCATAAACTCTGTAGGGAAAAAAATATCGGTTTTATTCGCTACTTCCTCTTGCACATACCTGAAGTCTGGATAATGTTTGGTATTTGTACCATTAAATCGTTCCCAAGGATGGATTACCCACCTTTTTTGTGGATCATACATTTGGTAGTCATTGTCTAAAGCCCTGTTCCAGCCGCCTTCATTACCATTATCCCATAATACGATAGATGGATGATTAACGTCACGGACTACCAATTCTTTTACTAATTTTCTACCAACAACTGTATCGTAAGCTGCTTGCCAGCCAGTCAATTCATCCAATACAAACAACCCCAAAGAATCGCATAAATCAAGAAATTCTTTGTTGGGTGGATAATGACTCATCCTTACTGCATTCATATTCATTTCTTTCATCAAGCCAATATCTTTCAGATGAATATCGCGGCTTAATGTTCTACCACTTTCTGGCCATTCACTGTGTCTGCAAACGCCTTTAAAAATTACTTTAACACCATTCACATAAAAACCATCCTTTAAACGCATTTCGGTTGTTCGAAATCCGAAACGTTGTTGAATGGTATGCATCGTTTTCCCATTTTCTTTGATAGAAACAATCAAGTTGTACAAGTTTGGTTGCTCAGGATTCCAGGTTTTAATAGTATTAAAGTGATGGCTTAAAATAGCACTATCATTGGCTTGCATTGTAAATGGCTCATCAATATTATTGCCTTTTAAATCTTGAATTTGGGCTTCAA
>JAYWCY010000503.1:0-3207 GCA_043780175.1 Chitinophagales bacterium | reverse complement strand
CAGGGCTTACAGAAAAGGGATTGATCGCTGCTATTACTGAACTGAGGAAAGGAAGTACCGTGAATTCGCAAACTTCATCTAATCAATACAATGCCTTACAGAAATACGCTAAAAACTTAAATGATTTGGCTCGTAAAGGCAAGTTAGATCCTGTGATTGGGCGTGATGAAGAAATACGCAGAACATTACATATTTTATCGAGAAGAAATAAAAATAACCCCATTTTGGTGGGTGAGCCCGGCGTAGGTAAAACGGCCATTGCCGAAGGTATAGCCATGCGAATAGTAAATGGTGATGTACCAGAAAATTTGAAAAGTAAAATTATTTTTGCCTTGGATATGGGTTTACTAATTGCCGGTGCTAAGTACAAAGGTGAATTTGAAGAACGTTTAAAAGCAGTGGTAAAAGAAGTAGGCGAAAGCGATGGCGAGATTATTTTGTTTATTGATGAAATTCATACACTGGTAGGTGCAGGTGGTGGCGAAGGTGCAATGGATGCAGCCAATATTTTAAAACCAGCATTAGCTCGTGGCGAGTTAAGAGCTGTCGGTGCAACCACGTTAAACGAATATCAAAAATATTTTGAAAAAGACAAGGCTTTAGAGCGCCGTTTTCAAAAAGTAATTATTGATGAGCCAAGCGTAGAAGATGCTGTGAGCATTTTACGTGGTATCAAAGACCGTTACGAAACGCATCATCATGTGCGCATTAAAGATGAAGCCATTATTGCTGCGGTAGAATTATCACACCGCTATATTAGCGACCGTTTTTTACCTGATAAAGCGATTGACTTAATTGATGAAAGTGCTGCCAAGCTTAGGCTTGAGATGAATTCAATGCCTGAGGAATTAGATAAGTTAGAACGACAAATTCGCCAACTAGAAATTGAAAGAGAAGCGATTAAACGTGAAAAAGATGAATCACAATTAAAGGGTTTATCATTAGAGATTTCTTTGTTAAGTGTTGAACGCGATACCCTAAAAGCCAAGTGGAAACAAGAGAAAGAAATTGTAGAAAAAATACAAAATGCTAAGGCAAATATTGATAGTTTTAAAATAGATGCAGAACGTGCAGAACGTGATGGCGACTTTGGTAAAGTAGCTGAAATACGTTATGGAAAAATAAAGAATGAGGAGGTAGCAATTGCAGAATTAACCCACCAGCTGGATAATTTTTCTGAGAAACGATTACTAAAAGAAGAAGTGGATGCAGAAGATATTGCTGCTGCTATTTCGAAAGTAACTGGTATTCCTTTAAGTAAAATGCTACAAAGCGAACGTGAGAAACTGTTGAATTTAGAAGATGAATTACATAGAAAAGTAATCGGTCAGGAAGAAGCCATTACCGCCATTGCAGATGCCATTCGTAGAAGCAGGGCTGGCTTGCAAGATCCTAAAAAACCAATTGGTTCATTTATATTTTTAGGTACAACTGGTGTGGGTAAAACGGAGCTTGCAAAAGCCTTGGCTGATTACCTCTTTGACGATGAAAACATGATGACAAGGATTGACATGAGTGAGTACCAAGAGAAACATTCGGTAAGCCGTTTGGTAGGTGCGCCTCCTGGCTATGTGGGTTACGATGAAGGCGGACAATTAACAGAAGCTGTACGCAGAAAACCTTACAGCGTCGTGTTGCTTGATGAAATTGAAAAAGCCCATCCTGATGTGTACAATATATTACTACAAGTGCTTGATGATGGTAGATTGACAGACAATAAAGGGCGTGTGGTGAATTTTAAAAATACGATTATTATTATGACGAGTAATATGGGTAGCACCATTATTCAAGATGCATTTGAAAATGTAACCGAAGCCAATAGGGAAGAAGTGGTAGATAAAACAAAGGTTGAAGTGATTAACCTATTAAAACAAACCATCAGACCAGAGTTTTTAAATAGGATTGATGAAATTATTATGTTTCAGCCACTGATGAAAAAAGAAATTAAAGGCATCATTACCATACAGTTGGAAGCCTTGAAGAATTTGGTGGCAAAGAATGGTATTGAGCTGACATTCTCTGATTACTTATTAGATTATTTGGCCGAAAATGGCTACGACCCACAATTTGGTGCAAGACCATTGAAACGCTTGATACAAAAGGAAATTATTAATCAGTTGAGTAAAAAGATATTAGGTGGCACAATAGACAAAACCAAGCCTGTGTTGGTAGATATTTTTGACAATGTGGTGGTGTTTAGAAATGAGGGATAAGCTATTTTTTTAAGTGGTGGATGATTGCTAATAGCCTGCGGGAAACCGTAGGCTATTTTTTGTGCTATCCATAAAATAATTTGAACCATCAATTTTTCATTATAGTTTATTTTTAAATATGTACGAATTTTTATTTTATCCCGTGGAAAAATGTACAATAATTTAACATATTGTTTAGCTTTTTAAGATTTATAATACACAAAGTTAAACTTTTTAAAATAAGCTAAACTTAGTAACTAAAGTTTTGTTTAAAGTTTTTAGTCTCTTGGTTTTGATTTAAGCTTTCGAATTTAACTATTGAACTAAAACCCCTCCATATGAGTCCTTTTTTATTAGATGCGTCTTTCAAAGTGATTGACAGCAACAACTACGTAGCCTTCACGTTTTTTGTAGGCACAATGGCCATGATGGCCGCTTCAGTATTTTTCTTTCTCGAACTAAACAACACAAGTAAAGAGTGGCGTACCTCAGTTTTGGTATCCGGTCTTATTACTTTTATTGCAGCAGTTCACTATTACTACATGCGTAGTTACAATTTAGAGACTGGTCAATCACCTATCTTCTTCCGTTACGTTGACTGGATTTTAACAGTACCACTAATGTGTGTTGAATTCTATTTAATTACCAAAAAAGTAGGTGCTAAGTCTTCACTACTCTGGAAGTTAATTTTTGCTTCCGTAGTGATGTTGGTTACTGGCTATTTTGGTGAAGCCGTATCACCACAAAGTAGTGTTCTTTGGGGCGTTATTTCCGGTGCCGCTTACTTTTACATTGCTTATCTTATTTGGTTTGGTGATGTAGCGAAGTTGGCAAAGTCTGCGAGCCCTGCTGTTGCTGCTGCTAATCGCACTTTAGCTTGGTTCGTATTAGTTGGCTGGGCTATCTATCCGCTAGGTTACATTCTTGGTACCCCAGGTGGTTTATTTGGTATGCAATTAGTAAGTGATCAAGCTGCTGCTAGCCACGCAATGGATATTGTTTATAATATTGGTGA